>NZ_JBWLUZ010000026.1:0-82913 GCF_057784325.1 Mesorhizobium sp. CNPSo 4689 | reverse complement strand
ATCTTGACGCCCGGCGTGGTGAGCATGGGCCCGAAGAGATATCTGTTCAGGTCCTCGTACGTCCATACACCCTCCCAGCCCAGCAACGTGTCGGAGTAACGCATATTTGCCACAGATGCTTTGTCGCGGCCGACGACGCTCCACAAGTTGGGTCCTGCTTTGCTCCCTCCCTGTGGCGCGGCATTGTGGCAACCGGCACACACGCTGGTGAAGTAGGTTCGGCCTTTCTCAACCTCGGCAGTAGCCAACTTCATCGATATCGGAGCAGGTGTTGGCAAAACGACGCCGTGCGACAAGAGATAGTCAGCGACTTCGCGTTGCCCCTTGAATTTTGCCAGATGGAGCGGTGTCTTGCCGTCCTTTGTCTTCGCATTCACGTCCGCGCCGGCCTCGACCAGTGCCTTCACGCAATCGAGGCAATCGAGATTGACGGCGATGTGGAGGGCGTTTTCGCGGTTGCGGCGCGAATTTGGATTTGCGCCCCCGTCCAGCAACAGATTGATCAAGTCGATCCTGCGTTTTGCCAAAGCCGGCATGAGGGCAGGACCCATAAGCGGCGTCGGGGCGGCGTTGACGTCGGCACCGCGTTCCATGAGCAGTTTTGCCGCCGCAAAATGCCCGCCCCTGACCGCAAGATAGAGTGGTGTCGCGCGCCCGTCGCTCTCATCGACGCCGGCACCCGCGTCGAGCGCTGCAGTAATCGCCGCGACATCGCCCTCTTTCGCGGCGTCGTGAATGGCGGCGGCGTGAGATACAATCGGGATGTGTACAAGCAGCAGCGAATGAAAAGCAAGAACCCGCGCATTTAGCATCTCCCAGGCAAGCCGAAGGACGCGGCACGATTTCAAGACTGCAAGTCCACCTCAAAATCCCTGATCGTGAGAACGCCCATCGATGGCTCAATGAATGGTGGCATCCGGGTCATAAGCGCATGTTGCTTCGGGTTTGTGAAGCCACGACCTGATGGGCATTGGGTCCTAGGCTACCAGGGCCGTTGGTCGATATTGCCCTTACATTAGCTTCAGCGCATGTTCATGTCAGCCGGCGAGGTCGCAGAAGCCGGTCAGGCCCGGCGGCCAACCCATACATCCCCCCCCGGCAGCCGGGCCACCGACCTCGCCCGTGCGGATCTCTGAAAGAGCGCCGGCCCGACCCACGCCCCCGTTGCGGAGCCGGGCCAATTCCGCAATTCTGCTCATATGTGCAACCTCTACAACATTACCACCAGCCAGGAAGCCATCCGCCAGTGGACCCGCGCACTGCGCGACATCGCCGGCAACCTCGAGCCCTCGGTCGACATCTATCCCAACCAGTTCGCGCCGGTGGTGCGCAACACGGCCGACGGAGCGCGCGAGCTTGCCAATCTGCGCTGGGGCATGCCGACGCCGCCCGAGCGCATGCGCGGCAATGCCGATTCCGGCACGACCAACATCCGCAACCCGCAATATGGCCACTGGCAGCCCTTTCTCGGCGTCGAGAACCGCTGCGTCGTGCCGGTGACCAGCTTTGCCGAACCGAGCCCCACGCCCGGTCAAAAAGACCCGGAGACAGGCGTCCAGAAGAACTACTGGTTCGCGCTCGGCGAAGAGTGCCCCCTGTTCTTCTTCGCCGGCCTATGGACGCCCTGGCAGGGCGTGCGCAAGGTCAAGGAAGGTCCGGGCGAGCACGAGCTCTACGGTTTCCTGACCACCAAGCCGAATGCGCTGATCGCGCCGATCCACGAGAAGGCGATGCCGGTGATCCTGACCACGCCGGAGGAGACGGAGACGTGGCTCAGTGCGCCGTGGTCCGAAGCGAGAAAGCTGCAGCGCACGGCGCCTGACGACGCGCTGGTGATCGTCGAGAAGCCAGCGACGCAGATCAAGTTTCCGGCCGGAGCCAGTGCGCAAGGTTCGCTGTTCTAGACGAATCGAACAAACAGGCTCGCTACCTGACCCTGACGACGACCTTGCCCTTGGCGCGTCCTGTTTCGACGTAGGCCAGAGCCTCATTGGTCGCTTCAAACGGAAAGACCCTATCGACTACCGGGCGGATCACTCCGGATTCGATGAGGGACGTGATTTTGCTCAGCTGATCACCCTGCGCCCACATGAAAAGGAAAGAAAACTTCACGCCACGGCGCTTGGCCTTGGCCCGAATAGCCCGGCTCAACAGGCGCAGTACCAGCCTCAGCACCACGTTCAGTCCCTGTTTCTCGGCAAATTCGGGATCCGGCGGACCGGAGATGGAGATAAGCTTCCC
Source organism: Mesorhizobium sp. CNPSo 4689 (assembly GCF_057784325.1). Taxonomy (NCBI): domain Bacteria; kingdom Pseudomonadati; phylum Pseudomonadota; class Alphaproteobacteria; order Hyphomicrobiales; family Phyllobacteriaceae; genus Mesorhizobium; species Mesorhizobium sp. CNPSo 4689. The sequence continues at coordinate 80,672 of NZ_JBWLUZ010000026.1, read as the reverse complement.
ACCCGGTTTCAGCACGCTCAGTGATTTTTCAAGCGTTTTGGCGTCCTGGCTGTTCAAGACGACGTCGTAACCAGACAGGATTTTCTCGAAGTCATCCTTCTTGTAGTCAATGACAACGTCGGCGCCGAGATCCTTGACCAGATCGGCACTCGCGGCGCTCGCTGTTGTCGCGACGTTCGCGCAGAGGTGCTTTGCCAGTTGGATGGCGAATGTCCCCACGCCGCCGGAGCCCGCCTGAATGAAGGCCTTCTGTCCCTTCTTCAGGTTCGCCCTTTCGACAAGCGCCTGCCAGGCGGTCAGACCGACCAGCGGGATCGAGGCCGCCTCTTCCATGCTGAGGTTTTTCGGCTTCAAAGCCACGTCGGCCTCATCCATGGCGATGAACTCGGCGAATGTCCCGATCCGGCCATCGCGCGGCCGCGCGTAGACTTCGTCGCCGGGTTTGAATTTGCGGACCTTTGCTCCCACCCTGACAACCGCCCCAGCCACATCGTGACCCAGAATGAAGGGCTTGCGATAGGGCAGGATGAGCTTGAACTCTCCGGTTCTGACCTTAGAATCCAGAAGGTTCACCCCCGCGGCATGGACCTCGACCAGGACATCGTTGTCCCCGACCTCCGGCACCGGCATCTCGGCCAGCCGCAGAATGCCCTTCTTGTTATACTTGTCGACGACGAATGCCTTCATGGCAGGGACTTTCTGAAAGTGAGGCGATTGATCGAATGCATGTGTCATGTTCGACATCTCCGGGCTGTGGCGCCTGACCAATTGTGTTGTGGTTGCCAGTTGTGTTGTGGTTGCCAGTCTCACGTGCGTGAAATCCTTCGCCTCGCTGTGGTTCAGGCCGGTAACCGGAACTGCTTGCGCAAGCTCTTGTCGAAAATGCCTGCGGGGGCAAAGCGGCGCAGGAGGCTGACCTGCAGCGCGGCCTTGCCAGCCGTGTAGCGCCGTCGCGGACGGGCATCGGTCGCCGCCTTGACGACCACCTTCGCCACCACCTCCGGCCGATCGGCTGTCGGCATCACCTCGCTCAGCAGCGCCTTGAACCCGGCCCGAGCCCGATCGTATTCCTTCAACAGCGAATCCGGCTCGATGCCGTTCTGGTCGAAGACGGTACGCACGAATGCCGGCTCGATGACCGAGACGCGGACATTGAAGGCACGAACCTCGTGGTCGAGCGATTCCGAATAACCCTCGAGCGCGTGCTTGACCGCCGAATAGTGCGCTGAATACGGCGCCGGTACGAGGCCCAGCACCGAGCCGATGTTGACGATACGCCCTTGGCCGCGCCGCCGCATCGACGGCAACACCGCATTGGTCATGCGGATGACGCCGAACAGATTGACGTCGAACAGGGCCTGTACCTGGGCGACCGAGGATTCCTCGGCGCCACCAAGCAGGCCGACACCGGCATTGTTGACCAGGAGGTCGATCCGGCCGGTCCGCGAGAGCACGTTCGAGACGAGCGTATTGACGGCGCCATCGTCAGTCACGTCGCAAGCCAGCATGGTCACCCCATTCGGGCCAATGCTGGCCGCGCGGCGACTTGTTCCGAAGACGGTGAACCCTGCCCGCGCCAGTGCCTCGGCGCTGGCGCGACCGATGCCCGAGGAGGCTCCGGTCACGATCGCGGTTTTTCCAGAATTCGCATTCATTTCTGATACTCCAAGCTCACGAGCTCTAGCTTATTTCTGTCGATTGGATTATGGTTGTAATATCAGATTACGATCATAATGCAATAGCAAATCCGGAAGGAGAAACCATGCGTTACGAAAAGGGTCGAAAGGACGCATCGCGCGGCCGGATCATGGAGGTCGCCACTGAGCGTTTTCGGTGTGACGGCATCGCGGCGTCGGGACTCGCAAAAATCATGAGCGACGCCGGGCTGACGAACGGGGCCTTCTATCCCCACTTTCAATCCAAGGCGGCGCTTGTCCGTGAAACCGTGGCGGCGGCCCTGGAGGATCAATCCGACCAGATACGGGAAGCATTGGCCTCCGGCGGTCTGACAATGGCCATAGACACATATTTGTCGGCGGCGCACCGGGACAATCCCGGCAAGGGCTGCGCCTCTGCCGCGTTGCTGCCGGAAATCTCGCGCGAGCCAGCCGAAACGCGTCAACTCTATACCGAGCGTTTGCTGACCCTGGTGCGCCAGGTGTCAGCGGATTTGCCGCCGCGGACCGCTGATCCGGAGAGCGTTGCGTTCGGTATCTTTGCGACCCTCATCGGCGCGCTTCAGCTGGCCCGTGCCGTGGAGGGGACGGACTTGTCGGATCGTATCCTTGCGGCCGGAGCGGACGCGGCGCGGACGCTGATGCAGCCACCTGAGGATGAAGAGGGAGTCTAGAGGTTTGGTGGTTGCGCGGCGTCCACTGGCCTAAGTTTCCGACGCAGCCATCCCGCGAAAGGGGCACTGCTGCAGCCAGGACAACAAGTGCGAGCTATCTCGTGCTGAGCCAGGCCTGATAGCGACGGTCGATCATGGGTTGGATCGTTGAATAGGTGTCCGACCCGTCCGGCACGGAATAGAGGGTCTCACCGTCAGGAAACGCCTCACTGTAGTCTGCCATGTAGGAAACCGGGTCCGTATCGGCGGCATCATAGTATCTTGCCGCGAATAGATTTCCGGCGTCGTTTAGATCGTCATCCGTGAACTTGCCGTCGCAGACTTCGAGAAACCACTCCCGGGGTGTAAGGCTTCTGGCTTTTAGGCGCTCCCGCTCGTCCGGGAACTCCTCCGTGTGCATTTCGCCGGCCAAGTCATTCAGGACTGCCCATGCAACAAACATCGCAATGTGGGTTGCTCCTGCTTCGTCGGGAAGGTCCTTCGGAAAATTACCTCCGGAGTGCCAGGACGCGTCGTCATACTTCATGCCTTCACCCCAACTTCAACGGACAGCGTGCGCCAAGTCGACATAACGCTTCTTCAATCAATGCAACTTATACGCTAACAGGAGACAACGCTGCAAACGGCGGAGGCGAAATAGAATGAAACGCCTGATATTTATCTGCGCTATGTCCTCCCTGCTGCTTCTGTCCGTGAACCGTGCATTCGCGTTCAATTTCGGCTTTGTGAGAGTGCCGGACTGGATGGATTTTTATATCGGTTTGCTATTTGCCGCGACCTGCGTCTGCTGGCTTGGGCTGGCGGCGACAAAACCGCGTGGCGTGCCGTTCAATCAACTGTCAAATACCAAAATCTCGCCGCTCGCGAATGTCTTTCGCTGTGGCATGATCATCGTATTCACGATCCTGATGGTCTTGCTGTTTGCCGGAATGGGCCTCAGGCGATACGCTGAACTTTAGCGGCTTTTGCCGAGCCCGGTTGTGCATGACAATACCGGGTCGTTACCCGCCCTCCTCATTCTTCATCCTTCCACACCACCCGGCGCACCACCCTTATCTCGGCCAGACGCCGCACCCGGATGCCGACGCGCTCCCGCGCGGTGAGGTGGCGGGCTTCGGCACGGACGAATTCCTTGTTGCGGCACTGTTCGCAAAGCATGTGGCCGTCGATCAGCTCGATGTCGACATCGCCGAACAGCCTGATCAGATCGGACGGCTCGTACCAGCGCTTGATGTTGCAGTGACCGCAGCGGATGAGGATGAGATCGCCTCTCTCGTGCGATTTGCCGAGCGTCCAGGCATTGCCGCGCTTTCGTCTTCCGTCTGTATCAGGCATTGCTAAAAATAGGAACTCATTCCTGACAAAGTCAATTCGACCTTGACATTTTGTTCCCTTTTTGTTCACTGTCGGCACCAGGTTCAAGGAGGTGGTTTGACATGGACCAGATCGTGACATTGGACAGCCGCCAGGAGGCGGCATTGCAGGCAACCGCCGAAAATTTCATCGCGCACTACAAGGGCGATGCGGTGAAAGCCCTGAAGGAAATGATCGTGCTCAACGGACACTTGCAGCAGCGCCTCGATGCGCTCCAGGCGCCGAGGCGGCGGCAATGAGCATCCTGCATCTCGATCCCGACGCCGAGGCGGAGCTTCACGCCGAGGCGGAAAAGCTGATCGCCCGCTACGCCAGCCCACTCGAAACGGTGAAGGCGCTGATGGCCTATAATTGCGAGCTGGAGACGCAGATCGTCGCGCTTGCCCACCGCCACCCCGAACTGGTGACGCTGAGCTATGACGACACGCCGCCGGTCCTGGGCTGACGGCTGCCGCGCCGCCACCATGCAATCCATTGGCGGGACGGCGCGGCTGCCCGCGCCGTCCCGGACGGATGCCGGTCTCAGGCGGCGCGCAGACCTTCCTTCGGACGCAGGTTCTGGTTCATGCGGAACAGGTTCTGCGGGTCGTAGCGCTGCTTGATCTCCAGCAGCCGGCGATAGTTGTCGCCATAGGCCGCTTCGACCCGGTCGATCTCGTCCTCCGGCATGAAGTTCACATAGGCCGTGCCGGCGGCATAGGGCCGTGCTGCTTCATAGATACCGCGGGCCCAGTCGATGCAGGCCTTGTCCATTGCCGGCTCGCGCCAGCGGGCGTGGACGTTCATGACGAAATGCGAGCTGCGCTGCGGGAACGCCGTTTCATCTGCCCTGACGCGGCCCGCCGCCCCGCCGACATGGCCGAAGAATATTTCGCATTCGGGACCCGGAAGCTGGGATACAGCCGCCGTGGTGACCGCGATCGCACTGTCGGAAAGCTCCGTGAAGTCATGGCTCTTCCAGTAGTTGCGGGCGCCGGGCGCAAGCAGCGGGTCGAAGGCCTGCTGCCAGCCGGTGAACGGATTGGGGCCGACGACGTCGGCGATCGGCGTACCGATGGCGCGAAGCGTCTGCGTCGCCTTTTCGCCGGTCTGGATGTCGCCGCAATAGCACATGGCCAGCACCAGCACCTCCTTGCCGTGCCATTCCTCCGGCAGGAAGGGCAGCGGCGGCGCCTGCCGCATGACCACCCAGCAGGTCAGTTCGTCGGGCGCGGTTTCGAGCGCCTTGCGATATTCGCGCAGCACCTTGTCGGCATCGGCGAACGGATGGACGACAAGCCCCGACAGCACTTGCGGCCCGAACTGGTGGAGTTGGAACTCGAACGCCGTGACGACGCCGAAATTGCCGCCACCACCGCGCAGTGCCCAGAACAGGTCGGGATTTTCGCTGTGGCTGGCGCGTAGCAGCTTGCCGTCGGCGGTGACCACGTCGGCGGAGACGAGATTGTCGATGGTCAGCCCGAATTTGCGGGTGATCCAGCCGAAGCCGCCACCCAGCGTCAGGCCCGCAATGCCAGTGGTCGAGTTGATGCCGGTCGGCACCGCCAGTCCGAAAGCCTGCGTTTCCCTGTCGACATCGGCAAGCGTGGCGCCGGGTCCGACCCAGGCCCGCCGCGCCGCGACATCGACCCGCACCGACTTCATCATGGACAGATCGATCATCAGGCCGCCATCGCAGACGGCGCTGCCGGCGATGTTGTGGCCGCCGCCGCGCACGGAGACGAGAAGTCCGTTTTCCCTGGCAAAATTCACGGCGGCGACGACGTCGGAGGCGCCGACGCAACAGACGATCAGGCCTGGCCGCCGGTCGACCATCGCATTCCAGATGCTGCGTGCGTCATCGTAGGCGGCGTCGCCTTCCCGCAGCACCGTGCCGCGTATCTGTGCCGAAAGTGCTTCGAGGGCCGCGGCATCGATTGTCGTCTTGCCGCGTTCAAGGGTGGTGAAGCTCATGGCGCTCATGGTTTCCTCCCAATATTTGCTGAATTCTTCAGTGTGCTCTTATGTTAGCGGGCAAGCAAGTTGTGACCGGAAACGAGACCCGCCATTCGCGTTCTGGTGCAACGTCAGCGATTGCGCCGCTGACTGAACTCACCTGCAGATTGTCGGCTGAAGCTTTGCCGTCAGGCCGGTTCGAACTTCAGCATCTGCGTCACGCAGTGAATGCCGCCGGTCGGGGAGATTTCGTTCATGTCGACGGCGGCAACCTCGAGGCCGTGCGCCTTGAGCTGGCCGCTACGATCGCCGCCTGCAGCAGCACCCGCGCCCCGGTGATCGCGTCGGCAGGCTCGACATGTTCCGCCTCGTTGTGGCTCAGCCCGTCGCGGCACGGCACGAAGATCATCGCAGCCGGCGCCACTCGGGCGATGAAGAGTGCGTCATGGAATGCGCCCGAAACCATCTGCTTGTGCGGCAGTTGCAGCGAGGTGACGGCCTCCTCGACGACTTTGACCATCTCGGGCGAAAATGCCGCCCCGGGCATATCGAAGGATCGCCTGATCGTTGCCGTGCAATGCTGCGCCGCGGCCTCCGCCGCACAAACCCGGCGCAGCTCGGCCTCGATCGCGTCGAGCCGCTCCGGCTGCGGATGCCTGAGGTCGACGGAGAACATCACGGATTGCGGTATGGCGTTGATCGATCCCGGCTGAGCCGTGATGCGCCCGACCGTCAGCCGTGCACTGGTGTCGAGCGGCATGATCGTCGCCTGCAGGCTGTGCATCGCGGCAACGGCGGCGACCATCGGATCCCTACGGTAGGCAAGACCGGTCGTACCGGCGTGACCCGCGGCACCTTGAAAGGAGACTTCCAGCCAGCGAGTGCCCTGCACGGCGGTGACGACGCCGATCGGTATCCGCTCCCTCTCCAGGGACGGCCCCTGTTCGATATGGAGCTCGATATAGCCCGATATCGGCAAGCCGATCGGACGAAGCGTCGCCTCGGGCAGGGCGGCGATCGTCGCCTCGATCTCCTTTGCCAGCGACGCCCCGTCGCTGCCGATCGTGGATTTCCATGCGGAAATATCCGCACCGGTGAAGGCCATGGAACCCATGACGCCCGGCGCGAAGCGGCTGCCCTCTTCATTGGCCCAGGCAACGACCTCGATCGGTATTCGGGTCTTGGCCTTCGCGTCCTCCAGGGCTTCGAGCGCCTCGAAGGCGGAGAGCGTGCCGAGCGCGCCATCGAAGCGCCCGCCGGTCGGCTGGCTGTCGAGGTGGCTGCCGATCAGGAGCGGCGGCAGCGTAGCGTCCGAGCCCTCGCGGCGGATGAAGAGGTTCGCCATGCCGTCCTGAAAAACCTGGAAGCCGCGCTCGAGCGCCAGTTCAGCCAGCAGGCGCCGGGCGTTGCGATCTTCGACGCTGAATGCCTGACGATTGACGCCCCCGGCCGGCGTCGCGCCGATCCGGGCGAACGCGTCGAGCCGTCCGAGCAGCCTTTTGCCGTCGATCTCCGGCACCAAGGTCACCGCTTGAGGCCGCGGATGAAGGCTTTCACCCGTTGCGGATCGACCTGGTTCCACCAGACGCCATCATGCTTCAACGAGCTGGCGACGATGACGCCGTCGACGATGTCGAGAATGTCGTTGACGTTGTCGGGCGTCACGCCGCTGCCGACAAGCGTCGGCAACCCGGCTGCGTCCTTGATCATCCTAATGTAGCCGAGGTCAGCGGCGTGGCCGGTGCGCTGGCCGGTGGCGATCACCGCATCGGCGTCGAAGAATACCAGGTCCTTGACCTGTTCCTCGACCGGCCGGTCGCCGACGATGGCATGGGCGCCATGCTTGACGTGGGCATCGGCGAAGATGCGGATGCCATTGGCCCGAAGCCTGGCGCGAAAGCGCATGGCGCGCGCCGCCTCGCCTTCGATCAGACCTTCATTGGCGACATAGGCGTTGGCCCATTGATTGACGCGGACGAAGGCAGCCCCGGAGGCGCTGGCGATCGACAGCGCCGGAATGGAGGCATTGGCGAGCACATTGATGCCGATCGGCCGGCCGAGCTCGCGGCGGATGCGGTCGGAAACGACGGACATGTAGGCGGAGGTTTCAGGCCCGATATCATCCGGCTTGGCAAACGGCACGTCGCCATGGTTCTCGACGATGACGCTGTCGCAACCGCCATTGAGATAGGCTTTGGCGTCGTCGAGGCCGCGCTGATAGATGGCTTCCACCGCCTCGCCATCGTAGCGCGGCGCGCCCGGCAGAGGTGCGAGGTGAACGACGCCGATCACCACCTTGCTTCTGCCGAAGATCGACTGCAGCGCGTCGTTCGTGACCTGGCCAACTGGTTTGGAACCTGTTGGCTTGGAGCCGATGGTTTTGGGGGATTTTGTCATGCGGTTTCCGCTTGCCTCGTTTCCATGAGCAGTTTCATCTCACGCCTGTCGGGGCAGGACTCGAGCGTGCCGGCGCGGCCGACCGAGATGGCCGCGGCGCGGACTGCGATCCGCGCTGCCGCGGCGAAGTCCATGCCGGCCGCAAGGCAGCCGGCGAGGCAGCCGCAGAAGACATCGCCCGCGCCACTGGTATCGACCACAGCCACTTTGGACGCCGCGATCCGTTCGATCCGCCCTTCGCCATCGGCGACCAGGCAGCCCTGCGCGCCAAGCGTCACGATCGCGGTGCCGGCGCCTTGGCGGATCAATTCGCGGGCCGCCAGGGCAGGATCGCCGGCTCCGGTCAGTTGCGCCGCCTCGCCCGCATTCACGACAACGAGGCTGACGGCGCCCAATGGCGGCGCGTGGCCGGCCGCGAGCGGGCTCGGGTTGAAGATCGTCATGGCTCCCGCATCGCGCGCCGCAAGCAGGCAGGCGGTCGTCACATCGGCGCGAAGATTGCCCTGCATCACCACGATGTCGCCGCGTTCGATCGACGGCGCAAAACCACTGTCGGCGAGTGGATCGAAGGCGGCGGCGCAACTGGCGCCGGTGACGATGAGGTTCTCGCCCTGCGCATCGACCATGATGGTCGAACGGTCGCTGGGCAGCGGCAACGTCGTCAGACGACCGGCGTCAAGATCGCGGCTCAGTTGCTGCCTGATCCACGCTCCGGCGTCATCATTACCGATCGCCGCATGAAAGCGGACATCGGCTCCGGTGCGCGCCGCGGCGACGGCCTGGTTCGCACCCTTGCCGCCAAGTCCATCGGCATGGCCGGATGCGTTCAGCGTCTCGCCTGGCTGCGGAAACCGGTCCAGCCGAAACGTCGTGTCGACGCAGACATTGCCGATGACATGGACGCGCATGGCTAGTCCCTGGCTGTTACCCAGCCCAGCATCTGTTCGAACAAGGTCTTGTAGCCGCTCCAGGCGATGAAGCCCGGCGGCAGCCAGTGCGGGCCGACATCCGAGGTCCAGGCGACGGTGCGGCCCTTGCCATATTTGCCGGTCACCAGCAGCGGCAGGGAACGGTAGTCGGAAGACACGGTGGCGAGAACTTCCGCACCGTCCTTGAGCGTGACCTCGTTGAAGCCAAGCAGGATCGGCCAGTCCTTGCCAAGGCCCGCGAGGATCGGATGGTTTTGCGGGCCGACGACGACCGGCGCATAGCCCTCCGGAACCTCGACGCGGTCGTCAACCGGCAGGCAGGAGACGGGCAAAACCTCCTCGACCGGCGTCTTGTGATAGCGCGCGCCGCCATTGATGCCCTGGAAACTGTAATAGCCGCCGAACATCAGCAGGCCGCCGCCCTTGCCGACATAGTCGCGCAGCAGGCGAAGCCGGTTCGGCGTCGGTTTGGAATGGATCCAGGTGTCGGGGTGCAGCAGCAGCGTGTTGGCGCCGAGATCGGAAAGCACGACCGCGTCATAGGCCGAAAGCGCTTCCATGGTCTGGGGAAAATTCCGCTGCGCCTCATGCGCCGGCATGAATGTGACGTCGAACGGACTGTCCTTCAGCGCGGCCAAAAGCTCGTCGGCACCGGTGTGATAAGTCACCGTCGGAAACTGGTCGAAGCCTTTGATGTGGGTCGCGGTCGAGACCCAGGATTCGCCTGCGAGAAGAACCTTCTTCCTGGACATGTTTACTCCCTATGTCGAATTGATCCGCAGCCTAGAGACTCGCGGCGAACACGGTCTTTGGATTGTCGACGAGCATACGGTCGATCGCCGCCTGCTCGACGCCATGGCGTTTCAGCCGCGGCACGAAATGCTTGAGGATGAAGCCGTAGCCGAAGCCGCCGAAGCGCGTCAGCATGATCTTGAGAAAGACGTCCTGCGACAGCAGAATCCGGTCAACCAGGCCCATGTCGATCAGCGAGCGGATCGCCTGCGCGTTCTGCTCGTCTGACGGCGATTGCGCGTCCTGGTCGGCATAATAGAAATCCATGCCGATCATGTCGTATTCCAGGAAGGCGCCGCGCGCGGCGAGGCTTTTCTGGTAGGCGAGATCGTTGTGGCTCGGGTTCATGTGGCAAAGCACAGTATGCCGAAGATCGGCGCCTTCCGCCTCCACCACGTCGAGCACCTCATGCGCCAGCCGCTCCCAGCCGGGCAGATGGATGGTCAGCGGCACGCCGGTGATCTTGGCGGCGCGGGCCGAAGCCCGCAGCGACTTGCGCTCCTCGTCGGTGAAATCCTTGCTGATGCCGACCTCGCCGATGATGCCGGCCATGATATCGGGCTGCGTCGTCCCGCCGCCGACATCGTTGACCAGGAATTCGGTGACGTCGTCGACGTCCATCGCTTTCAGCCAGTCGGGATGAGTGTGCTGCAGATAGAAGCCGGTGCCCATGACGATGCGCAGTCCAGAGGCGCGGGCGATGCGAGCCAGCTTCACCGGATCGCGGCCGATGCCGATATTGGTCGCATCGACCACGGTATGGCCGCCGAGCGCCCGGTACTTCGCCAGTTCCGAAAGCGCCAGGTCGCTGTCGTCGAGCGAGATGTTGTCGCGGTTCATGTAGGGGTTCATCCGCAACTCGCCGATGATCTCCATGCTGACCGGCTGCTCGGCGATCTTCCTTTCCTCGGGATGACAGGGGCATTTCCAGGATGTCGCGCCATCGAGCAGGATATGCTCGTGCATCAGCGTCACGCCCATATCGGCAATCGCAACCGGGCCGGTCACGGTCATCACCGTGCCGGAGCGGACGCCGATCGGCGCCCGTTCCCCTGGCTTGTCGTCGAACAGATGATCCATGTCAGCGGCCCCGCGTCGCGCCCTTGAACAGGCGGAAATTCAGCCAGATGGCCACGAGGATGATGGTACCGGTGACGATCGGCGTCAGGAACGGCGACATATGCGCAAGGATCAGGCCGTTGCCGATGACAGCGACGGTCAACGCGCCGAGCACCGTGCCAATGATCGTGCCACGCCCGCCGAACAGGCTGGTACCGCCGAGCACCACGGCGGCGATGACATCGAGCTCGAAACCCTGGCCGGCATTGGACGAGCCGGAGCCGAGACGAGCGGCGAGAATGATGCCGGCCGATGCCGCCGCCATGCCCGACAGGATATAGACGAAGAGCGTCATGAAGCGCGTATCGACACCGGCGCGGCGCACCGCCTCGGCATTGGCGCCGATGCCGGTCACATAGCGGCCGAACGGCATCTGGTTGAAAGCGAGATAGGCGACGATCAGCACGACAAGGGCGAGCAGCGCCGGCACCGGAACACCGAGAAACCAGGCCCTGCCGATGTTGACGAAAAAGCTCGTCGGCTCGACCGGGATCGAATAGCCGCCGGTGATCAGCAGCGCCACCCCGCGGATGACGGAGAGCCCGGCCAGCGTGACGATGAAAGCCGGAATCCGTTCATAGGCAATGAAGAAGCCCTGCAGGACACCGATCGCCGCGCCGAGCGCCAGCATGGCGATGACGACAAGCGGCCACGGCAGGCCAGCCTGCAGCAAAACGGCCGATAGCGTCGCCGTCAGTGCCAGCACGGACCCGACCGACAGATCGATGCCGCCGGTGGTGATGACGAAGGTCATGGCGGCTGCAACGATCAGCAGCGGCGCCGACTGGCGCACGATGTTGAGCAGATTGGGCGTCGTCAGGAAGGAGCCGGTGATCAGCGAAAAGACCACGCAGACGACCAGGAAGAACAGCGCAATCGAGACGACGCTGCCATTGGCTATCGCCACATCCTTCCACGTGTTGTTGTGGGCGCGTTTGGGCGGCGAGGCGCCGATATCGGCGGAGGATGAAGTGGCGTTCATGGCTGCGCTGCCTCATCACGGCTGCCGCGCGCGGAGCGCGCGTTGAATTTGCGGCCGACGATCAGGTTGACGACTTCCTCGATGCTGGTGTCGCCGATCTTGCGTTCGGCGACGTTGCGGCCTTCGTACATGACCTGGATGCGGTCGCAGACCAGGAAAAGGTCCTGCAGGCGATGGGTGATGAGGATGACACTGACGCCACGGGCCCTGACGGCGCGGATGAGCTCCAGCACCGCCTCGACTTCCGCCACCGCAAGTGCGGCCGTCGGTTCGTCCATGATCAGCACGGACGGATCGAAGGAGGCGGCGCGGCCGATCGCGATCGACTGACGCTGGCCGCCGGAGAGGTTTTCGACCTTGAGTTTTGTATCGGCGATGACGATGCCAAGCCGATCGAGCATGTCGCGCGTCGCGTCATGCATGCGCTTGTTGTCGAGGAAGGGAATGCCGAGAACGTGGCGGCGCGGCTCGCGGCCGAGGAAGAGATTGCCCGCCACATCGACCGTGTCGCAGAGCGAAAGGTCCTGGTAGACCATCTCCACCCGCGCGGCGCGGGCATCGGCCGGCGATGAAAAGGATACGGCCTTGCCATCGATCTCGATGGCACCGGAATCCGGAATGACCGCACCGGACAGCACCTTGCTCAAGGTGGATTTGCCGGCGCCATTGTCGCCGACCAGGCCGAGCACCTCGCCAGGCTTCAGGTTCAGCGAAACATCGTCCAGCGTCTGGATAGGGCCGTACCGTTTGGAAATACCGGTCATCCTGACGCGGTAGGTCTCGCCATCGCTCATTATGGTTCCAGTTCTCTGGGCGACAAAGTTCAATCGGTCGCCGGGCCGCGCAGGCGACCCTCAGGTCAATGCGCAGCCCGGCGGTCTTGGGAGATCTTACTTGAACATGTCCTTGAACTGGCCAACATTTTCCTTGGTCACGATGGTGATCGGAACATTGATGATCGGCTCGATCTTCTCACCCTTCTTGAGCTTGACGAAAGCTTCGATGGCAGCCTTGCCTTCACCGGCCGGATCCTGCTGGACGACAGCGACCACCCAGCCCTCTTCGAGACCTTGCACCGCCGACTTGGTCAGGTCCCAGCCGAACACCTTGACGTCGCCGGTGCGGGCCTGGCTGGTGACGGCGGAAACCGCACCGAGCAGAGCCGGCTCGCCGGTCGCGTAGAGAGTCGTCATGTCGGGATTGGCGGTCATCAGGTTTTCGGAGGCGGACAGTGCGACGTCCTGCACATTCTGGCCATCGACCGTGTCGAGGAACGTGACCTTCTGGCCGCTGTCGGTGACGGCTTTCTTGAAGCCGTCGAGGCGCTGGTTCTGGATGAACGAATTGAGCGCGCCGACGACGCCGATCTTGGCGGTGCCGTTCAGCTTGGTCTTGACGTATTCGGCGTAGAACTTGCCGATGTCCTCGCCGGCCTTGGTGTTGTCGACGCCGACGAAGGCGACGTTGTCGCCGTCCGGGATCTGCGCGTCGATGGCAATGACCGGAATGCCGGCGGCCTTGGCCGCGGTGATCGCCGGCTTCACACCGTTGACATCGATGGCGACGAGAATGATGCCGTCGACCTTCTGGGTGATGTAGTTCTCGATCGCGTCGTTCTGGGCGCTCGGCACATTGTTGGCGTTGTAGATGACGAGGTCGACGCCGGCAGCCTTTGCGGCAGCCGTCGCCCCATCATTGATCTGGTTGAAGAACAGCGCCTGCTGGTTGATGGTGACGAGCGCATAGGTCTCGGCCATGGCAGAGGCGGAGCCGAGGGCGAGGGTCATGGCGACGGCTGCGGCGCAGCCTGAAAGGATCTTGGTAAGACGCATTCCGGTTCCCCTTGGTTTTGCGGAAAAGGCCCTTGATCGGGCTCACCTGGCGCCTGAGCGCAACGGCATAATTCAAGATACTTGATTTCTTGTCAAGTGACTTGAATTAGCATCAGCGAAGGGAAATGGGGCTCGCCAAACCAGAATGTCGCTCGTCAGAATGTCGCCGGCGTGTTCACCCAAAAAATGCTGGCGCGTTCATCGCCGACATTGCGGTACCAGTGGGGCAGTTCGGAATCGAAAACGAAGGAATCGCCGGCGGACAGGCGAAATGTCTTTTCGCCGACCATCAGTTCTATGGAGCCTTCGAGCACATAGCCGACTTCCTCGCCGGCATGCTGGATCGGTCCGGCACTTTCACCGCCGGCCTCGATATGGTGGATGTTGCACTGGAGGAGATGGCCCGGCGAATAGGGAATGACGCGCTCGAGCGAAATGCCCTCGCCGCGCCGCAAAGGATCGAGCGCGATCAACGGCCGCGCTCCGGCCCTGAAGACGATGCCCTCCTCGCCGTCGGCCTCCTCGAACATCCAGCCGATATTGGTGCCGAGCACCTCGACAAGCCTGTGAAGCATGGGAAGCGAGGGCGAGACCTTGCCGTTCTCGACCTTGGACAGAAGGCTTTCGGAGCAGTTGGCGGCGGCGGCGAGCGCCTTCAAGGTCAGGCCACGCGTCTGCCGGGAGAGCTTCAATCGTGTGCCGAGCCGCAAAAGGCTGGTGGCCGTCGAGCGCTCGTCGCTGCCCTTGCTGCTGATATCAACCTTGTTCATAGGGGGCCGCGAACGTCTCCACTGGTTCGGCTGAAAGCGTAAGACCGATCAAACGCGTTGTCCATCTTGTGAAAAATGGAACAACGCGTCGGACCAGAAGCACAGCCCCGGCAGGCAAGCGAGAGCGTCTGCCCCTTCAGGCCGGCTCGCGCTTCAGCGCCTGCGCCATGCAGTGGATGCCGCCGCCGGTCTTGGAGATCTCGCTCATGTCGATCGCCGCCACCTCGAAGCCGCGCGCCCTGAGCTGGCCGATCAGGGACTGGCTGGAGGTCGGCGCGATCACCCGGTCCTTGCCCAGCGACATGAAGTTGCAGCCGAGCGCCATCGTGTCCTGGAAGGGCACGTCGATGATTTCGTGGCCCTTGCCCTTCAGCCAGTCGACGATGCCAGGCTCGGTGCAGGCAAGGCAGACTGCCGTCAGCTTCTCGGCGATCGGCACCACCATCAGGTCGATGTGGACGTAATATTCGTCGATGAAGGCGATGCGGGTTTCCCAGCCTTCCTTGTCGAACCAGGCCTGCACCTGACGGGCGCCCTCTTCCTGGGTGCGGGCGCCGCCGCAGCCGATCAGCACGACGCCCTCCTCGATGACGTTGAAATCGCCGCCCTCGAAGGTGCCGGCGGTGACCATGTCGTAGATCGGGATGCCGAGCTTTTCATAGGTGCGGATGGCGGCATAGTTCTCGCCGCGCCGCCACCAGTTGGCCATGGCGGTGATGAAGGCGCCGTAAGGCGTCATGACGCTGGAATCGCGCGAATAGACCTGCATCGGCAGTTCCGGCGTCGGCTCGTGCCAGTGGATGTTGACGCCGAAATGCTCATAGGCGGCGATCAGGTCCTTGTGCTGCGCCTGCGCGATCTGGACGTTGCAGGGCGCCTCGCGCAGATGCTTGCGCGACAGCGAGCTGGTCGAGAGATGGCGCAGGAAATTCGGCGAGCCGAGCAGCACGTCGGTCAGGACGTCGGTCTCGTTGGCGAAGCCCCAGGCGGTCAGCGGCTTGGTGCCACCGGCCGGGTTGCGGCGCTGCAGCGAGAACGGTTCGGCGACGATGCGGTCATGGACGGTCATGGGGCTCTCCTCGTGGGGCGGTTTGGGATGATTGATTGCTCGGGATCCACCAGTCGCGGCCGCGCGGCGTGGTGACATATTCCGGCCAGCGGAAGTTGATCGGCGGCTCGTAGTCGCAAAGCGGCGCGAGCCAGTTCGAGCCGCCGATACCGCCGCCGGTGCGGCTGACGAATTCGTCCATCGCCGCATCACGGGCGGCCTTGTCTTCCACCAGGCGAAGGGCTGAAAGCGCGATGGTCTTCGCCGCACAGATGACCATCGGGTCGATGGTGGCAGGAATGCCGCCCAGCGCATTCATCACCCAGGACGGATAGGGATAGCCGGTCTCCGAGCGCAGCGCCGGCCGGGCGACATAGAAACGCGCCGTCGGCGCATGCCACGACATGTCGGTGTAGTCATCGGAGGTCGAATTCACCTGCGAAGGCGGCAGGTCGCGGCGCAGGATGGCTTCCGCCGCCTGCGGCTCGATCAGCCGCTCCAGCTCGTCGATGAACGGCTCGTCGCTTCCCATACGCCCGGCATTGACCTGGATCTCGCGGGCGACCGCCTTGGCGTCTTCGTCCCAGCGGGGCGGACCGACCGCCGACAGCGCCTCATAGGCAATGCCGGCCATGGCGTGGTTGGCGAGCCCCGGCCGCGACTTCGACACAAAATGCCGCTCGTAGCGGCAGCCGCTCATCGTGGCGGCAGCTTCGGCGTTGCGGTCGAGCACGGCGGTGACCTGCTCGGCCATCTCGAGCGTCGGCACGCGGATCATGTACTGGATCTCGGAGAGCCCCGCCGGCAGATTGTCGGCGGTTGCCTGCCCGGCGGTCAGGATCGCCTCGCTGATCGACCAGCCGCCCTGGTGCGGCAGCATGGAATCGCGCAGCGCCTTCGAGGCTATGTACATCATCATCAGCGCGTCGTTGGCGCCGGGCGCCCTGATCGCGGAATGCGACTGCGGGATGGGGGCCGCGCCGCCGGCCGGCCTCGCCCAGCGCTCCGGCCGGTCGCAGATGAAACGGTAGATCATCGCGTAGGCAGCGCCACAATGCGTGTCCCAGCGCGCCGTGTTGCAGAGCGGCAGCATGTAGAAGGGGTGGAAGGAGATCATGCCGGCGAGACCGTCATAATAGCCTTTCGCCGCATGGATCGGCTTCGATCCCCTCACCTTTTCCGCAGGCTCGCCGGTGAAGCGCAGCGTGCCTGGAATGTCGTGCTGCTGCATCGCCGCCTTGGTGGCGAGCAAGCCGCCAAGACTGGCAATGCCGAGGCCGGAATGCGGATCGGTGTGGCCGCCGGCCTCGCGGCCGAGGCCGGGGCGCGGACGCTGCACCGTCGCGGCGTCCTGACAATTGCCGGGCACGGCATCATATTCGGCATACATGCCGATGGTGGGGCCCGCACCGTTCGTCCAATGGGCACAAAACGCGGTCGGCATGCCGCCCGAGCCTTCCTCGACCGAAAAGCCCTCGCGCTTCAGCCGATCGACATACCAGGCGGCCGACTGGTATTCGCGCCAGGCGGTCTCGCCGAAGTCGAAGATGGTGCGCGTCCACACCGACAGCAGCGGCTGGATGCCGTCGATGCAGGCAAGCGCGGTTGCTTGCGCCGAGGTCGTCACCGGTTTCTCCATGCCTCAAAGAAAGCAGTGAAGCGGCTTTCCAAAAAGTGATATGTTTTCCCGGCTCATGCAAATTCGGTTCACCTGAGGCCTCTTGCGAATACCCTCCACCCAGGCGCTGCGCGCCCTCGACAGTTTCGCCCGCCACGGCAGCGTGTGGCGCGCGGCCGACGAATTGCACTTGACCCGCAGCGCCGTCAGCCACCAGTTGCGGCTGCTCGAGCGCGACCTCGGCTTCGACCTTTTGGAACGCATCGGCAAGGGCGTGGCGCTGACGCCGCGCGGCCAGCGCTATGCCAGCGACGTGCGCAAGGCGCTCACCGTGCTCGGCGACGCGGTGACGCGCCATGCCGGCACCGGCGTCGGCGGTTCGTTCAGCGTCTCCTGCACGCCGGGCTTCGCCTCGCTGTTCCTATGCACCCACATCGGCGAGTTCCGGCAGATGTATCCGGACGTCGCGCTGCACATCCTTACTCCGCGGCGTCTCGACGATGTCAGCAATCCGGACGCCGACGCCTTTATCGCCTTCGGCGTCGGCAACTGGCCGAACCGGGCGGCCGAGCTGCTGTGCGAGATCTCGTTCACGCCGCTGTGCAGCCCGACGCTGCTCAACAAGGTTGGCGGTTTTTCCAAGCCGGCCGACGTGCTGCGCGCCAATCTGCTCCATCTCGGCGACACCGAGGACTGGGCGCGCTGGCTGGCGCTGTCGAAGGTGGAGAACCCCGACACTGAAAGCGGCATCTTCTTCTCCGACATGAACCTGGTCTTCTCGGCAGCGATCGCCGGCCAGGGCATCGCCATGGGCGACGAACTGACCAGCCGCCGGGCACTCAGCGAAGGCCGCCTGGTGCGCCCCTTCGACATCGCGATCAAATCGCCGCGCTCGTATTTTTTGGTGTCCGAACATGCCAAGGCGAGCCATCCGGTGCTGGAGGCGTTTGGGGGCTGGCTGAGGTCGAAGCTGTCGGAGAACCGACTCTAACTCACGATAGATGAATCAAATTTGCCGATCAGGCGAAAACTATTCGGTTGCGGTGAGGCAGCGCCCTGCCCTACGATTTCAACCCGAGTGAGGACGAAAGCAGGATGCAGCAACCCGGCCGGGCCGCAGAGATCAAGGCAATCGGGATCGGCAAGAGCTTCGGCTCGTTCCGTGCGCTGGACAATCTGACGCTCGATATCGGCCGCGGCGAGTTTCTGACGCTGCTCGGGCCTTCCGGCTCTGGCAAGACCACCTTCCTGATGATCCTTGCCGGCTTCGTGAAGCCGAGCGACGGCCGCCTCTTCAGCGACGGCGTCGACATCACCGAGCGGCCGGCCGAGCAGCGTGCCGCCGGCATGGTGTTCCAGGGCTATGCGCTATTCCCTCATATGTCGGTCGAGGCCAACATCGCCTTCCCGCTCAAGGTGCGCAAGAAATCGGCCGCCGAGATCAAGCGCCGTGTCGGCGAGATGATCGAGCGCGTCGGGCTGAGGGGCCACGAGACAAAACTGCCGGCGCAGCTTTCCGGCGGCCAGCAGCAGCGCGTGGCGCTGGCCCGCGCGCTGGTGTTCGAGCCGGGCGTACTTCTGCTCGACGAGCCGTTCTCGGCACTGGACAAGAGCCTGCGTGGCCAGATGCAGGCCGAGATGAAGCGGCTGCACCAGGAAACCGGCACCACCTTCGTCTTCGTCACCCACGACCAGAGCGAGGCGCTGGCGTTGTCGTCGCGTGTCGCCATCTTCAACCATGGCAAACTGCTGCAGGTCGGCGCGCCGGACGAAGTCTACGACCGGCCGGCCAACCGCTTCGTCGCCGAGTTCCTCGGCGAGATCAATATGCTGCCGCTGAAGGGCGTGCGCGCTGCGGACAATGGCGCTGTCGGGCTTTGCGAAGACCGCGCCGTCAGCCTGCGCGGCAATGCCGACGCGGTCAGCGGTAACGCCATTTTGGCGATCCGGCCCGAGCACATGTCGATCGCGCGCGAGGCGGCGGTGGGCGAGAACGGCATTGCCGCCACGGCAATAGCCTCCACCTATCTGGGTGCGGCGACCAGGCTCGACCTGACGACGCGCCAGGGCGCCAGGGTGACGGTCTCGGTGCCGAACGAGGTTGCGGCGGCCGCACTCAGCAAGGGCAATTCCGTCTGGCTGACCTGGCCTGCGGAAAAAGGTTTCCTGCTTCCGGATGGAGGATGACGACCAAGGCGACGAATCCTCGAGCGATGATTCCGGGATTGCGCCAACTACCGAAACGACCAACGAAAAAAGGGGAACTAACATGAACGATACCAAGAGAAATGCGATCGAATCCCTCTCCGCCAGGGCAAGGAGCGGCGAGATCTCGCGCCGGCAGTTCACGCAACTGGCGGCGCTGGTGCTGGCCGGCACGCCGATGCTGCTGCGCTCGACCGGCGCCTTCGCGCAAGCCAAGGAATTGGTGCTGGTGAACTGGGGCGGCGACGCCATCACCGCTTATGACGCCGCCTACGGCCAGGCCTTCACCAAGGAGACCGGCATCGCCGTCAAGATGGATGGCTCGGGCCCGACCGAAGGCGCGATTGCCGCGCAGTTCAAGAGCGGCGCGCCGACCTGGGACCTGGTCGACGTCGACCCGTTCTCGGCCATCACGCTCGGCGCCCAGGGCGCTCTCGAGCCGATCGATTATGCCATCGTCGACAAGAAGAAGATGCGCGAGGGTTTTGGCTGGGAATATGCCGCCTCGACCTATTTCTTCTCCTATGTGATCGCTTACGACTCGGAAAAGTACGGCAGCAACGCGCCGACCGGCATGGCCGATTTCTTCGACGTCAAGAAATTCCCCGGCAAGCGCTCGCTCTACAAATGGGGCGTGTCGAGTTGGGAAGCAGCACTGCTGGCCGACGGTATCGCCCCGGCCTCGCTCTACCCGCTCGACTTGAAGCGTGCGCATGACAAGATCGCCGCCTTCAAGGAGAACGTCGTCGCCTATTGGGGCGGCGGCGCCGAGAGCCAGAGCGTGCTGCTCAACGGCGAAGCCTCGATGGCCATCGTCTGGTCGACACGCGCCTCGCTGATCGAGCAGGACTCGGGCGGCAAGATCAAGTTCATCTGGGACCAGGGCCTGATCTCGCCCGGCGCGCTCGCCGTGCTCAAGGGCAATCCCGGCGGCAAGGAAGCGGCGATGAAGTTCATCGCCAGCGCGCAGGATCCGGCAAAGCAGCTCGTCATGTTCGACAAGCTCGGACAGGGCCCGGCCAATCCGGCCGCCGACGCACTGATCCCGGCCGACAAGAAGCGCATCAATCCCGTCGACCCCGAGAACATGAAGAAGCAGATCGCGCTCGACATGGACTGGTACGCCAAGAACTACGGGCCGGCGCTCGACGAATACACCAAGATCATCTCGGCCTGACCGGGCCGGGATCATCGGATCGACATGAGAGGCATCCTCTCCGACAGGATGGGCGCGGCGCTGTTGATGGCGCCGCTGCTCCTGTTTCTCGTGCTGGCCTACGCCTGGCCGTTCCTTGGCGTGGTCAAATGGAGCGTCACGCTGCCGACGCCGGGGCTCGGGCAGTATGGTGCTCTGGCCGCCGACCCGCTGGTGCAGTCGGTGTTCATCCGCACGCTGCGCATCGCCCTGATCGTCACTTTGGTGTCGGTGGCGGCGGCCTATGCCATCACCGTCGTCTGGGTGCGCGGCAGCCCAGTGCAGCGCGTCGTCGCCGAGTTCTGCATTCTCGTTCCCTTCTGGATCTCGGTGCTGACGCGCGCCTTCGGCTGGGTGGCGCTGTTGTCCAATCGCGGCCTGATCAATACGTGGCTGCAATCGATCGGCTTCATCTCCGAGCCGCTGGCGCTGGTGCGCAATGAATTCGGCGTCATCGTCGGCATGACGCATTTCCTCATTCCCTTCGCGGTGTTTCCGCTGGCATCTGCCATGCGCAGCCTAGACGACCGCGTGCTTTTGGCGGCGCGCGGGCTTGGCTCCAGCCGCATGCGCACCTTCTGGTCGGTGTTCGTGCCGATGACGCGCTCCGGCATCATCGGCTCGGCTCTGATCGTCTTCGTCTTTTCGCTGGGCTTCTTCGTCACCCCGGCGATCCTCGGCGGCGGCCGCAGCGTGATGATCGCCGAGCTGATCTATCTGCGCATCTTCCAGAGCCCTGACTGGGGCCTGGGTGCGGCGATCAGCGTCGTGCTGGTGCTGTTCGTCGGCGCGCTGATGGCGCTGCTGTTCCGCTACGTGCGGCCGAAGCAGCTGGTGTAGCCATGCCGACCTATCGTCCCGGACCCGCTTCACTGATCCTCGCCGTGCTGGTGGCGCTGTTCCTGCTGTTGCCGCTGCTGGCCGTCATTCCGGTGTCGCTGACGCCGAGCCGCATGCTGGCGATGCCGACGGGCGAATTGTCGCTGCGCCACTACCGGGCGCTGATCGAGGATCCGCGCTGGATCGACGCCATCCTGCTCTCGATCCGCATCGGCATCGTCAGCAGCGCCATCTCGACGGTGCTGGCGCTCTGCTTCAGCCTCGGCGTCTGGATGTTCCAGCCGCGCTTCACCGCCGCACTTGTCGGCTTCGTTCTGCTGCCGATGGTGGTGCCGCCGGTGGTTTCGGCGATCACGCTCTACTTCCTGCTCACCTCCATCTCAGGCTTCAGCTCGTTCTTCGGCTACGACACCTGGCTCGGCGTTGCCATGGCGCATTCGGTGATGACGGTGCCTTTCGCCACCGTGCTGATCCTGGTCTCGCTCAGCCAGCTCGACCGGCGCATCGACCTTGCCGCGCGTGGCCTTGGCGCCAGCGTGTGGGAGCGCGCCACGCGCATCATCATGCCCAACATCAAGTTCGGCATCGTCACCGCCGCGCTGCTCTCCTTCGTGCTGTCCTGGGAAGAGATCGGGGTCACCCTGTTCATCACGTCGGTCAACGCGATTACGCTGCCACGGCTGATGTGGATGGGCCTGCGCGACAACATCGACCCGGCGATCGCAGCACTCTCGGTGATCCTGATCATCATCACCGTGCTGGTGCTGGCGGTGCGCAGCGTCGTGGCCAGGCAACGCGGCGGGCATTAGTCCTGGAACTGCTCCAAAGCGCGTCGCATGGCGTGCCACGCGACAACATCGACCCGGCGACCGCCGCGCTGTCGATGATTCCGATCATCTCCGCAGTGCCGACAACACCTCAACAGCGGTGGCGTTCCCGACCCAACGCCGTCCGCCTTGACCACCAGCTACGGGCCTTAAGGCCGCGTCGCCGGGCACAGGCTGTGCCCGGCGGATACCGGCGTCCCGCCCTCAGGCTGCCTGCGGCCGGCGCTGCCTTTCGGTAACGTACTGCTGATGGCGGCCCGCGAGCGGCCTCTCCTTTGCCAGCAAGCCGTCCAGCAAAGCGAGCAGTTCGCGCGCGGCGGCCGACTTGCAGGAATAGTAGACCATCTGCCGGTCGCGGCGGGTTTCGACGATGCCGAACCTCCGCAACTTGGCAAGATGCTGCGAGAGCGCGGACTGGCTGAGCTCGACTTTATCGGCGAGAACGCCGACCGACAATTCGCCCTCGGCCAGATAGTTCATAATCAAAAGCCGCTTGCCGTTGCCCATTACGGACAGGAAGGCGGCCGCTGTTTCGGCGTTGGAAGTAAGTTGCTTCGAGACCATTTATTTCCCCATATGCCTTGCTCTTCCGAACGCCATGGGGGCAATGGCATCAGACATCCAGAGCATTGCCTGAGCTAACCATCCCATTTTACGGGACGGGGCTCTGCTTCTCGTTTGACCATGATCCTTCTCGAAACAGGTTGCCACCATTCGGGATCATGGCCGGGACAGCATGCGCGATTTTATCCGTTACGCAAGCCGGCGCAGATTCGATATTTTTGAATCTGCGCCGCCAACAAGTACCAGCGCCACGCTCTTTCAGCAAGAATATAACGAGTTCTTCGAGCCGCATTTACAGTGCGCCGCATGTTTCGCGACAGCCACAAGGGAGAAATCAGCGTCAACGGGCAGTTCACGGCCAGTTGAGACGCGGCGATGAAACCTAGTGCCGCATGGTGCGTTTTGGTGGATCATAACAGCAAGGGTTTTACCATGACCCAGGGATGGTTTTCGAGGCCGGTTGCGGTTTCGGTGGGCATCGCGGGCTCGATCCGGCACATTTCCAATGCACAGCAGGCAATCGAATTGCTGACAGGCCAATGGCGTGACGCCGGCAGTGCGCAACACGGCTCGGCGCTGCGCGCCTGCCGCCGTGCCATGAGTGGTGATCTTCCCGCCGATGCGGCCATGGATGCGTTTGTCGGCGCAGCCCGTGAGGCGCATGTGCTGGTCGAGTAGACCGAGCAAACCCGCTTGCCGCGTTCAGCGCCGTCGCACGCTGTCGTTGGTTCTGCCTGCCGACCAGAACGGCGGCCGGGGCCGGAAGGTTCCGCAAACGTTTTAGCGACCGCTAACGGAATGGAAACAGCTCTACGATATTAATTGAAATTCAAGTTGCATGAGGTCCGATGCGTGAGCATGCCTGCCACGGTCCGAGCGGCCGCGTGAAGCATCTTCGAGGCGAGGAACACTAGGGCTGGAAGACTTAGAGCTGGAAGACTTGGGGCTGCAGGATTTCCGGGAGAAGTGAGGTATCGAATGGACCCGTCTGAACCCCGCAAAGAGCGGCGCCTTCATGCACGAGAGATTGTGCTGAAGGAAGCGACCATCACAACGGAGGACGCCGAGATAGGCTGCTCCGTTAGAAATCAGCACGAAAATGGAGCTGAATTGCGCGTCGCTGCCGGCGTGAAAATACCGGATCGCTTTGTGCTTCACATACAAGCTGACGGCGCCACCTATCGCGCCGTCGTCCGGTGGAGGAGAAGCGAGCGACTTGGGGTGCAGCTCTATGGTGGCTCTCCGGACGTTTGACCCATCACGCGCCTCTGCTGCCTCACCAGCCAAAGCGGGCCGATGACGCTCGCGGAACCAAGCCAGTTGGGGCGCGTTCCCTCCTGCAAGCTAAGGAGGACATCATGCTACGAGGAGCGCTACTTTGGCTCATCGGGATTCCGATACCGGTCATCATCATCCTGTGGCTTCTGGGCTATCTGCATTAAGGTGATGCCGGCCTGACCTGAATCTCAACACGCCTTGGCCAGGTGAACTTTCCAGCTAACCGCTTCCAGTTCTGCGCCGGCCGAGTTGAAACACGCTCGCCGCACAATCGCTAAGTCATTGAAATATTGGCGATCCCGACAGGATTCGAACCTGTGACCATCGGCTTAGAAGGCCGGTGCTCTATCCAACTGAGCTACGGGACCGCTGGCCGGCCGTGCCGGCTGATGTCTTCACGCCCGGGCGTTGCCCGGCAATGCCGGTCAGTGCGTCCAGGGCGTCCTGCGGTCATAGCGGAAATTCTCCGCATAGGAAATCTGCCGGCGCTTGGGTTCCTTCGGTTCCTCGACGCGGAAGGCGAGGCCTTCCTTCTCGGCATAGGCTACCGCCTCTTCCCTGGTGTCGAAGGTCAGCCTGATCTGGCTCAGCATGTCGCCCGAGGTGGTGTAGCCCATCAGCGGGTCGATCTTCTTGCGCTGCGCCGGGTCGAATTCCAGCACCCAATGTCCGGTCTTGGCCTTGCCGGATTGCATCGCGGTTTTGGCTGGGCTGAAAATGCGCGCGGACATGACCACCTCGTTGCTCCCTGGGGCGGACGCTCCAGGCACTCCTGAACCGGCGCCTGCCCTCGAAAAACCCGATTCAGGGTCTCGGGGTCGTGCGCCAACCCGTCATTACTGTGCAATGGCGCCGGCGGCAAGGCCGACAGGTCCTGCAGCCGCGTCGAATGACGGTTTGGCGATCACGTCGGACGACGGCTCTTCGACCCGCGCGGACGACGGTTTCCAGCCGCGTCTAGACGACGGTCTTTCGACCGCGTCGAGTTGGCGCGGCGCCGCATGCGGCATATGTCGGATACACTGGCGTGGCAATCACGGTTATGACAATGACGGACATGGTGGCGGAAACCTTGCGGACCGGCGAACCGGCGATCTTCGACGGCGCGATCGTGATCGGTGGCGGCGCCGCCGGGCTCGCTGCCGCGCACGCGCTGGTCAAGGCCGGCGTGGCGGTGCAGGTGCTGGAGCGCGAGAACCGGTTGGCCGAGCCCTGGCACCGGCGGCACGAGAACCTGCATCTCAACACGCATCGCGACCTTTCCGCGCTGCCGGGTGTCACCTACCCCACCGGCACGCCCGGCTTTCCGCACCGAACTGCCGTCATCCGCCACCTCAACGAATTCGCCGAGACACACCGGCTGCCGGTCACGTTCGGCGTCGCCGTGGACGAGATCGTATCCGGCGGCGATCACTGGATCGTGCGGACCAGCACCGGCCCACGGCGCGCGCACCATGTCGTCGTGGCCACCGGGCGCGACCGCCAGCCTTTCATTCCGCAGTGGAAAGGCATGGAGGGCTTTGCCGGACGGATTGTCCATTCGGCGGATTTCGGCTCGGCCAGGGATTATGACGGCAAGACGGTACTGGTGGTCGGCGCCGGCAATTCGGGCTTCGACGCGCTCAATCACCTCGCCGGGGCGAACCCCGGTCAGATGTGGCTGTCGGCGCGCAGCGGCCCGGCACTCCTGCCCAAGCGCATCGGCCGCAAGATCGCCGTGCACCGGTTTTCGCCGCTGCTGGCGCGCCTGCCGGTGTGGCTCGCCGACGCCGTGATCGCGGCTACACAGCGGCTCGCCCTCGGCGACCTCACCAAATTTGGCCTGCCTGCGTCGCCTTCGGGCGGCGCCAGCCGCCTGGCCGGCGACTACACAGCGATCGCCGCCGACGACGGAGCCGCCGCCGCCATCAAGGCAGGCAGGATCATCGTCGTGCCGCAGCTGCGCGAGTTCACGTCGGACGGCGTCATTCTCGACAATGGCCAGACGATCGCGCCCGACGTCGTCATTGCCGCCACCGGCTACCGCACCGGGCTGGAGACGATGGTCGGCAAGCTCGGCGTGCTCGACGGCAAGGGGGTGCCGCTGTTCAACGGTTCCGACAGCGATCCGAAACTACCCGGCCTGTGGTTCACAGGCATGCGGCCGAGCATCCGCGGCTGTTTTTCCAATGCCCGCATCCAGGGCGACGCGCTCGCCCGCAGGATCGCCCGGCAGAAGCGCTAGGCGGCGGGCGGCGACCCCGGCGTGCTTTGCACCCGTCACGCCGCAGCCGTTTGTTGCGGTTGCGTTTTAGGGGTTGCGCGGCAAGGCCCGGAACCTTATACGCCGCAAGGCCTCGGAGTGTAGCGCAGCCTGGTAGCGCATCTGGTTTGGGACCAGAGGGTCGGGAGTTCGAATCTCTCCACTCCGACCATTTCCCTACACGAACGATACGATCCCGGCGATGACGACAGGTCCGTCGCCTCGGCTGCCATGCCTGCCGTTCGATCCCCCGCGCGGTTTCCTGCAACCGCCGTTGGAGCGCGATTTCAGAATGTATCGTTTTAGCACAATTCCCAATTGCTGGACTTGCGCCGGCCGTCGGTGGTTAAATTTTTGCGTCTGACCAGGGAGGGGACAGGGTCGTAGAACGGGAGGAGACAGTGCATGGAATATGAGTTCGAGAGACGCAGTCAAGCTGACGATCAACCATACGAAGTTACCTCTTTCGCCAAAAAATATGGCCTGACGATCCCAGCCGCGGACGCGGTTCTTTTCGCCAAAGGTCCGTCTCGCACGGCATGTGACGCCGCCGCACTGGCTTTCCTCTGCGCGATTGCCGCCAGAAAACAATCGGGACGCTAGCTTCCATGATTCGATAGTGAGGCGCGGCGAAGGTCTTTCTCGCCGCGCATGACCGCCAAAGCGGCCATTTGTCTCCAAAGGCGGCCGCGTCGTGGCCGCCACGCCTGCATCAGCACTGCCGCGTCAGCTCCGGATGAAGGTCAGCAGGTCC
Source organism: Mesorhizobium sp. CNPSo 4689 (assembly GCF_057784325.1). Taxonomy (NCBI): domain Bacteria; kingdom Pseudomonadati; phylum Pseudomonadota; class Alphaproteobacteria; order Hyphomicrobiales; family Phyllobacteriaceae; genus Mesorhizobium; species Mesorhizobium sp. CNPSo 4689. Next base: position 53,621 of record NZ_JBWLUZ010000026.1, on the reverse strand, counting down.
GGGTTGATGATCTCCGGATGGGTGGTGCACATGCCGTGCGACAGGCCCTCATAGACCTTCAGCGTGCCGCGCTTGACCAGCTTTGCCGCAAGCAGGGCGGAATCTTCGATCGGCACGATCTGGTCGTCGCCGCCATGCATGATCAGGACGGGCACGTCGAGCTTCCGCAGATCGTCGGTGAAGTCGGTTTCCGAAAAGGCCTTGATGCAGTCGTAGTGGGCCTTGGCGCCGCCCATCATGCCTTGGCGCCACCAATTGTCGATGACCCCTTGCGAAACCTTGGCGCCGTCGCGGTTGAAGCCGTAGAACGGACCCGCCGGAACATCCCGGAAGAACTGGGCCCGGTTGGCGACAAGGGCCGCGCGAAAGCCGTCGAAGACCTCTAGCGGTAGGCCGCCCGGGTTGCTCTCGGACTTGACCATGATGGGCGGCACCGCACCGATCAGCACCGCCTTGGCGACGCGGCCGCCGCCGTGGCGGGCAACGTAGCGCGCCACCTCGCCACCGCCGGTCGAATGGCCGATATGGACGGCATTGCTGAGATCGAGATGTTCGGCAAGTGCCGCAACGTCGGCGGCATAGGTGTCCATCTCGTTGCCGGTCGCGGTCTGCGAGGAGCGGCCATGGCCGCGCCGGTCATGAGCGATGACGCGAAAACCCTTGCCGAGGAAGAACAGCATCTGGTTGTCCCAGTCGTCGGAACTGAGCGGCCAGCCGTGATGGAAAACGATCGGTTGGCCCGCGCCCCAATCCTTGTAGAAGATCTCAGTGCCGTCGCTGGTGGTGAATATGCTCATCGTTCTGCTCCTGAAGTTGGTTTGTCGGGGAAGGTTCGCTCCTTCTGTGGACAAGCTAGAGAAGCTCGGCCATGGTGAGGATTGGCAAAACAGACATCGAACGAGGCAAAACTGACAGATGGCCGCTGTGCGTGATCCGATCGAAATCGGGCTCGTGATCTATCCCGGCGTGCAGCAGGCGGCCGTGCTTGGGCTCACCGATCTTTTCATGCTTGCCGACCAGATGGCGCAGGCGCGCTCGACACAGGCGCCGCGGCTTCGCATCAGCCACTGGCAATTGCAGGAGGATGCCGTCATCCGCAGCTTCGACAGCGAGCCGGCTGGCAGTGGACCCGCAGCCGACAACGGGCCGGCCATGGCCATCCTGCCGCCGACCTTCGGCCAGCCGATAGCGCGCGAGGCGGCAGCGCCCTATGCCGAGTGGCTGAGGGCGCGCCACGCGGCGGGTGCGACGCTGGGCTCGGTCTGCGCCGGCGCCTTCGTGCTTGCCGAAACCGGCCTGCTGTCCAGCCGCGCGGCGACGACGCACTGGGCCTACAGCGAGGCGCTGGCGAAGCGTTTTCCCGATATCCTGCTCGACGCCGACAGGTTGGTCATCGACGATGGCGACATCATCACCGCCGGCGGCTACATGGCCTGGACCGATCTCGGCCTCAAGCTGGTCGACCGAGTGCTTGGTCCGGCGGTCATGATGGCGACGGCGCGCTTCATGCTGGTCGATCCGCCGGGACGCGAGCAGCGTTTCTACAGCCCCTTCGCGCCGCGACTGAACCATGGCGACGAGGCGATCCTCAAGGTGCAGCACTGGCTGCAGGCAAGAGGCGCGCGCGATGTCGCGCTCGGCTCGATGGCTGAGCAGGCCGGCCTGGAGGAACGGACCTTCCTGCGCCGCTTCCGCAACGCCACCGGCCTCAAGCCGACCGAATATTGCCAGCACCTGCGCGTCGGCAAGGCGCGCGACATGCTGGAAATGACGACGCGATCCGTCGACCAGATCGCGTGGCAAGTCGGCTATGACGACCCCGGCTCCTTCCGCAAGGTGTTCGCCAGGATAACGGGGCTGGTGCCGGGCGACTACCGCAGGCGCTATGGCGTGGAGCGGGCGGGCCAGCCCGGGGAGGAGGGCTGAGGTATGGCAGCGACCTGGTCGGCCGGCTCGTCCTGAGCATCCGAGGCGGGATCGATACGCCCATTCGGATGACACAAGAAGGCAAGCTCGCCGGGCGAGGACCCCAACCGCCGCAACTCCTGGCGAGCCTACAACCTGATTTGGAACGCAATCAGGACCGGGGGTTAAGCCGGCAAACTGGTATTGCAAGATGGATGCCAACAATAGCATCCCGAAATGGGACAGCGGCGATGGCCTTCTCCTCCCCCTGAGAAGGGGAAGCCTTCCGTCAACCACCTAAATCTCGAACTCGCCCTGCCCTTGGTCCATGGCGCTGACGGTCTCGGCGGCGAGCGCGCGGGTGATCGGGGTCTTGCGTTCCAGGGCTATGCGGTCGAGCCGCTCCACGACGCGCATGGCGGTCGCCAGCGAGCGCTCGATGCGCCGAACCAGATATTGCACGACATGCGGCTCGACCTCGACCTGGCGGTCGGCGAACAGTTTGGTGATGACGCCGGCGAGCAGGAGGTCGTCGGGCTCGTGGATCTCGACGGTTGCCGCCGCCTTCAGCCGCGAGACGAGGTCAGGCAGCGCCACACCCCAGGCCAGGGGAAAACGCCGCGCTGTCAACAGCAGAGTCGAGCCGGCGCTGCGCACGGCGTTGATGAGGTGGAACAGGCCGGCCTCGTCGATCCGTGCCTTGTCGACATCGTCGATCAGCGCCGGCCTTTCGCCGAGGCCGGCGATGCAGTCTTCGATGCGGTTTGCCTCGATCGCCACTGCGTTGGCCCGCGCGTGCCAAATCGAGGCCAGATGCGTCTTGCCCGAACCAGCCGGGCCGGCCAGCACCACCACCGGCGAAGGCCAATCCGGCCAGCGGTCGACAAGTGCTGCGGCCTGGCTGTTGGTGCCGGAAACGACGAGCTCGTCGCGCGAATAGCCGGTGCCGTGGCCGAGATCGAGCGGCAGCTGGCGCGGCGGGTCGGTTTTCTGGTCAGCCATCAGGCTTGGCCACGCGGTCCCTTGCGGCGGTTGGCCGGCAGCGGCGGGACAGGTTCGGTGGCATGGCCCTTGTAAAGCGGCGATTCGAGATAGCGGGCAATGGCAAAGCGCACCAGCACGGCAACGGCCGCAGAGGCCGGCACGGCGATCAGCAGGCCGACGAAGCCGAACAGCGCGCCGAAGGCAAACAGGGCGAACATCAGCCACACAGGATGCAGGCCGACACTTTTGCCGACCAGCCGCGGCTGCAGGATGTTGCCCTCGATGAACTGGCCGACGAAGAACACGGCGGCCACCGCCACAACCATGATCCAGTCGGGCCAGAACTGAACGAAGGCAACTCCGACGGCCAGCACCAGACCGGTCAGCGAGCCGACATAGGGGATGAAGGAGATCAGCCCGGAAAACAGGCCGATCAGGATGCCGAAATTGAGCCCGGTCAGCGTCAGGCCGGTCGCGTACATGGCGCCCAGCACCAGGCAGAGCGTGCCCTGCCCGCGCACGAAGCCGGCGGTGGCGGTGTTGATGTCCCTGGCGATCGCCCTGACCGTCTGGACATAGTCGCGCGGCACCCAGCTGTCGACGATCGCCACCATGCGGTCCCAGTCGAGCAGCATGTAGAAGGCGACGACCGGCGTGACCACGAACAGGCTGACCACCGAGACCAGCGCCACGCCCGAGCTCCAGATCGAGGTGAACACCGTGGTCAACAGGCCGAAGCCGGAGGTCAGCAGCGAGTTCAGCCCGTCGCGCAGGCTATTGGCGTTGACGCCGAATTTCTGCTCCAGCCATTTCGGATCGTAGCTGGTGATCAGGCTCTGCAGCCGGGTCAGATACTCCGGCAGCTTGCCCGCGAAATCGGCCATCTGCGTGGCCAGAACCGGAACTAGGATGACGAAGGCCAGCACCAGAGTGACGATGAAGGCAATCAGGATGACCACCGTCGCCATCAGCCGGGAGAGGCCGAGCCGCTGCAGCCGGTCGGCGACCGGATCGAGGAAATAGGCAAGCACCATGCCGGCGACGAACGGCAAAAGTATGCTGGAGAAGACATAGAGGAACAGCGCCAGCAGCACGGCGGTGGCCAGCCAGAAGAAGATCTGGCGGCGGAACGCCAGCGACGCAACTTCGCCGGCCGCCGCCGCCTCGGCGGCCGCTTCGATGGATCCTCGATCAGGTGCCCGGTTTGGAGCCTTCGCCATAGCCGCTCATATGCCTCAGCCAGCCCACGAGATAGGCCGCGGCCGAAGCCACGGTCAAGACCCCGGACAGCAATATGAGCGCTGGCCGCAGCGGGTCGAGATGGATGTCGAAGGCAAGCTCGCCCAGCACCACCGCCGCCAGCACGATCTGGATGGCGGTGTTGGCCTTCGACACGAAGAGCGGCTTCATCTCGACCGGATGCGCCATCACGGTCGACAGCAGCACGGCGCAGATGATCAGCGCGTCGCGCGACACCATGGTGACGACCAGCCATAGCGGCAGCTCGCCGATGAAGCCCATGACCACGAACACCGAAACCAGCAGCACCTTGTCGGCCATCGGGTCGAGATAGGCGCCGAGCTCGGAATGCTGGTTGTAGCGGCGGGCGATGAAACCGTCGACGCCGTCGGAAATGCCGGCGACAAGGAAGCCGGCAAAAGCCCAGCCCCAGTGCGCTTGCAACATGGCCAACACCACGGCGGGCACCAGCACGAAGCGCATGATCGTGATCATGTTGGGGATGGTCAACAGTGTACCCCGTCGCTTTTGTTTTGTTGATAGATGATGGAGATGTGGAGTGGGCGCAAGAACTAAGCTCCTCATTCTCCGACTTTGGCGATCGGCTCACCCGAACGCCGCTTTTGTCGGGGGCAAAACTCCCGCGCCGGCGCGTTATCCTTGCGGACCGAAACCGTTCATGCGAAGAGCCCGCAAGCAGAGTGGAAACAGCGACGAGCCAGATATGACGAAGCGCGATACATCCAAGCGCAAGAACGGGCTCACCTATGCCGAGGCGGGCGTCGACATCGATGCCGGCAATCTCATGGTCGAGAAGATCAAGCCGCTGGTGCGGGCGACGCGCCGGCCGGGCGCCGATGGCGAGATCGGCGGCTTTGGCGGCCTGTTCGACCTCAAGGCCGCCGGCTTCACCGATCCGGTGCTGGTCGCCGCCAATGACGGCGTCGGCACCAAGCTGAAGATCGCCATCGATGCGGGAAAACACGACACGATCGGCATCGACCTTGTCGCCATGTGCGTCAACGACATCGTCGTGCAGGGCGCGGAACCGCTGTTCTTCCTCGATTATTTCGCCACCGGCAAGCTCGACCCCGACCAGGGGGCGGCGATCGTCGGCGGCATCGCCGAGGGCTGCCGCCAGGCCGGCTGCGCGCTGATCGGCGGCGAGACGGCCGAGATGCCCGGCATGTATCACGGCAACGACTATGACCTTGCCGGCTTTGCCGTGGGTGCCGCCGAACGCGGCCAGCTCTTGCCGACCGACGACATCGTCGAGGGCGATGTGCTGCTGGGCCTCGCCTCCTCGGGGCTCCACTCCAACGGCTTTTCGCTGGTGCGGCGCATCGTCGGCGTCAGCGGCCTTGCCTGGAGCGACCCGGCGCCGTTCAACGACGAGTCGACGCTGGCCGAGGCGCTGCTCGAGCCGACGCGCATCTACGTCAAGTCGATCCTCAAGGCGATCCGCAACACGCATGGCATCAAGGCGCTGGCGCACATCACCGGCGGCGGCTTCCCGGAAAACATTCCGCGCGTGCTGCCGAAGGATTTCTCCGCCGAACTCGACCTCGAGGCCATCGAGGTGCCGGCGGTGTTCTCGTGGCTGGCCAAGACCGGCGGCGTCGCGCCGGAAGAGATGATGCGCACCTTCAATTGCGGCATCGGCATGATCCTGGCCGTCGCCTCCGGTCAGGCGGCGCAGGTCGCGGCCGTGCTTCAGGAGGCCGGCGAGACGGTGACGCCGATCGGCCGCATCGTGCCGCGTCGCGACGCCGGCGTGATCTATCGGGGCTCGATCGGCTTATGAGCAAGAAACGCACCGTGGTGCTGATTTCGGGACGCGGCTCCAACATGACGGCGCTGATTGCCGCGGCCAGCGACCCGGCCTATCCGGCCGAGATCGTCGGCGTCATCTCCGACCGGGCCAATGCCGCCGGCCTTGCCATCGCGCAGGCGCGGGGCATCCCGACGAAGGTCATCGTGCGCGCCGACTATGCCAGCAAGGAAGCCCATGACGGGGCGATCGACGCCGCGCTTATCGGATTCGGCGCCGAGATCGTGGCGCTCGCCGGCTATATGCGCATCCTCGGTGCGCGCTTTGTCGAGCAGTGGCTGGGGCGGATGGTCAACATCCACCCTGCCCTGCTGCCCGCCTTCAAGGGGCTGGACACCCATGCCCGGGCGCTCCGTGCCGGCATGCGCATCCATGGCTGCACGGTGCATTTCGTCACGCTGGATATGGATGACGGCCCGATCATCGCCCAGGCGGCGGTGCCGGTGATGGTCGGCGACAATGAGGATACGCTGGCCGCGCGGGTGCTCAAGGCCGAGCACCGGCTCTATCCGCTGGCGCTCGGACTGGTCGCCGAAGGCAAGGCGCGCATGGAGAAGGGCCACACCGTGCTCGCGCATTTCGCCGACGATGCGGAGAACGGCACCTCGGTGGTGATGGCGCCGGACCCGCTGCGCGAGGAGCGCGATCTCGAGCAACTGGCGCGGATCACGCCGTAAGAGAGGCTGGCATGGCGACAACCAGGCAACTGCTTGTACTACGCCACGCCAAGTCGAGCTGGGACGACCCGAAGCTCGTCGATTTCGACCGGCCACTCGGCCCCCGCGGGTTGAAGACGGCGCCGCTGATGGGGCGCGAGCTGGCGAGGCGCGGCTGGTTGCCGGATCTGGCGCTGGTCTCGTCGGCGCTGCGCACCCGCGACACCTGGCGGCTGGTCTCGGCGGAACTGCCAAAAAAAGTGCCTGCGGATTTTGCCTTGGCGCTCTACGAAGCCACCGCGGCGGACATTCTGGCGAAGGTGCGGCAGGCAAAGGCGAAGGCGGGCAGCCTGCTGGTGCTTGGCCACAATCCGGGGCTGGAAGAGTTCGCACGCCGGCTTGCCGGCGACGGATCGGATGCCGGGGCGCTGAAGAAGCTCGGAGAGAAATTCCCGACCGCGGCGCTGGCCCGTTTTGACGTCGACGGCGACTGGACTGACCTCACCTTCGGCAGTGGCCTGCTGACGCATTGCATCAGGCCGAAGGAATTGAGCTAGCCGCCCTTCGTTGCAGAAGAGCGGCAGAGAGCGGCGGGACGAGCCCGCCGCCTTGAGGCCTTCTCGGATCGAGCCGATCAGCGATTGCCGAACAGGTTGCGGTCGGCGCCCTGGACCAGCGGCTTCTGGACTGGCGCGTCCGTCGTCCTGATCGAAGCCGTCATGGTGCTGTCTACCACAGCAGTCGTCGGCTGGTTGGCGTTGTTCGAGCCGTAGTTTTCGCTGCCAGCGAAAGCGGCGCCGGTGGCAACGAGGATGGCGGCGGCGGTAAGAGCGATCTTTTTCATGTCAAATACTCCTGGTTTCGGGTTGTGGGGTAATTAGGCTCAAGTACCGGTCATCGGCCCTTGTGCTTCCCTTTCGCCGCCACCTGGAGCGTCGTTACAGCCATCACCGCTTCGTAATGGCCAGTTGATCCGACCTTCCCCAGCCGAAGATGGACTCGATAGCCGGCGGCACAAAAACAGAGCGGCGGGACTAGCCCGCCGCTTTGAGGTCTTTCGAGGACCGAACCGATCAGCGATTGCCGAACAGATTAGCGGCCCCAGATGCCCTGGCCGGATTCCGGCTGGACCGAATCGGGCGTCAACTTGAAGCCGTTGTGCTCGACCGGCTTGCGGATCGAAGCCGTGAAGCTGTGGTCCAAATTTTCGGCAGGCGCGGGAACGGCCGGCTGGTTGACGTTGTTCGAACCATAGTGGTCGCTGCCAGCGAAAGCGCTGCCCGTGGCAACGAGAATGGCGGCGGCGGTAAGAGCGATCTTGGTCATTTCAGGTACTCCAGTAGTTCACTGTTCTGTCCGTCAAGTGGCGTGCCCTTGGGAGGAATTCGCGTCGCTCGGACCACCCCGAGATGGGTCTGTGGTACTGCCATTTCCAGTCACGAAGATGTGCCCGAAAACCTCTGAAATGGCGCTTGAAATCCGGCTGGTGGTTTCCTGCGCCATAATCTTTCCGAGCGATTTCATGTGGTTAGGTGAATACACCTCGTTCCGGCGACAAGATTTTCCGAGCCGGCGTTCACGCCGTCGTGCACGGTTCGTCAACGGAAATCGAACCGAACGGTTCGGTTTTATGCGATTGACGGGAGTTTCGCCATCCAAAGGCCAGCGATAATGTTCGCCAGCTTGGAGTTTGCCTTGCGCGCGGATCGATATTATCCGTTGTCACGGGCATCCAATCGGACGCTGCTGGCCGCGTTCGTCGGAAACACCGATGAGACCCGGCAGGCAGCATTCCTGAACAGCGATAGAAAATGCGGCTGCTGCTTGTCGAAGACAATCGCGAACTGGCCGATTGGCTGGGCAAGACCTTGCGCCAGGCGAACTATGTCGTCGACGTCGTGCATGACGGCGAGGATGTCGAGCATGCCTTGGCCGCCGGCGACCATGCGCTGGTTATCCTCGACCTGGCGCTGCCACGCATGGGCGGGATGGAGGTGTTGCGCATGCTCAGGGCGCGTGGCAACCGGGTGCCGGTCATCGTACTGACCGCCAACGCGAGCCTCGACGGTCGCGTCAAGGGCCTCAACGAAGGCGCCGACGACTATCTGGCCAAGCCGTTCCAGATCGAGGAACTGGAGGCGCGAATCCGCGTCCAACTGCGGCGCGTTAACGACCGGACCGCGCCCGTCGTCGCCTGCGGCGATCTCGTCTTCGACACCAACACGCGGCTGTTTTCGGTGGCCGGTGACGCGCTGGCGCTGACGCCGCGTGAGCATGCGGTGCTGGAGCAATTGATGGTCAAGGCGGGGCGCACGGTGAGCAAGGCGGCGCTATCGTCGGCGATCTTCGATTTCGAGACAGACGCCGACCCCAGCGCCATCGAGATCTATGTCCACCGGCTGCGCAAGAAGCTCGAGGGATCGCGGGTCCAGATCGCCACCTTGCGTGGCCTCGGCTATCTCCTGCGCGATGCAAGTTAGAAGCCTCCGCCTGCAGCTGCTGGCCTGGGTGGTGCTGCCACTCGCCGGGCTCGCCACCATCAATCTGTGGACCAGCCACCGCAGCGCGCTGGCGACTGCGGACCTGGTCACGGATCGCATGCTGGTGGGGTCGGCGCGCGCGATCGCCGAGCAGGTCGCCATCGTCGACGGCGTGCTCGACGCCACGGTGCCGCCGGCGGCGATCGAGATGTTCGACACCGGCGACCGCGACAGCGTCTACTATCGTGTCGAGACCGCCGGCGGGCGGCTGCTGACCGGCTATCCCGACCTGCCGGTGGCGCCGGGGCGCCCAACCATGAAAAATGTCTATCGCGACCACGAACTGCGGCTGCTGACATACAGCCACGCCGTGGTCGGCGCCGGCGTGGACTCGCCGATCTCCGTCACCGTCGGCGTCACGCTGGCCGGACATGACGCCATGGTGCGGCATTTGTGGTTCAGCGCCTTTGCCCAGCAACTGGCGTTGGTGGCGATTGCCGGCATCTTCGTGCTGCTCGGCCTGCGCCGCGGCCTGGCGCCGCTGATCCGGCTGCGCGACGCCGTGCGCTCGCCAAGCCGCAGCGACCTCGATCCGATCGAAGTCACCGGCGCGCAGAGCGAGATCCGGCCGCTAATCGATGCGCTCAACGTCTATATGGAACGCGTGCGAGCGCAGATGGCGGCGCAGCGCCGCTTCATCGCCAATGCCGCGCATCAGTTGCGCACGCCGCTGGCGCTGCTGTCGACGCAGGCGAGCTACGCGCTGCGCGAAGGTGCCGCCGAGGCGCGCCAGGAGGCGCTGGTGGCGCTGCAGGCCAGTTCCGGCCGGCTGGCGCGGCTGGCTGAACAGCTGCTCACCCTGTCGCGGGCCGAGCCCGGCAGCCGGCGGCCGCGCGCCGACCGTGTCGACCTGACCGAGGCCGCCCGCCATGTGCTGGAGACGCAGGCGCCTGCGGCTCTCGCGCGCAACATCGATCTCGGTCTTGACGAAACCGGGCCGGTGGCGGTGGTCGGTGACGGCACCATGCTGCGCGAGCTAATCGTCAACCTTGTCGACAATGCGTTGCGCTACACGCCGGCCGGCGGCACCGTCACCGTCAAGCTGGCCGCCATCAATGGCGAAGCGGTCCTGACGGTCGCCGACGACGGGCCGGGCATCCCGGCGGACGAGCGCGAGCATGTCTTCGAGCGCTTCTACCGCCTGGCCGGCGCGACCGAGGAAGGCAGCGGGCTTGGCTTGGCAATCGTGCGCGAGGTGGTCGAAAATGCCGGCGGCCGCGTCACCCTTGCGGATGGCGCGGCCGGCGGCCTGGTGGTCGAGGTGCGGCTGCCTTTGGCCTGATCAGGCCCCCTGCTCGTTGAACGGAGCCGGGCGCCATTTGACGACATAGTTCTCGAAGCGGGTGATGATGAATTCCACCACAAGCGCCATCACCGCCAGGATGACCATGGCGGCGAAGACGCCGTTGGCATTGAAGGCGCCCTGCGCCGTCGAGATCAGCAGGCCCATGCCTTGCTTGGCGCCGAGGAATTCGCCGACCACGGCGCCGACCAGCGCGAAGCCGAAACTGACATGGAGACTCGCCAGGATCCAGCTCATCGCCGACGGGATGATGACGGAGCGGGTGATCTGGAACGGCGAGGCGCCAAGAATCTGGGCGTTGGCGATCATCGCCCGGTCGGCTTCACGCACGCCCTGGAAGGCATTGGCGAAGACGACGAAGAACACCATCACCACCGCCAGCGCCACCTTGGAAGCCATGCCGAGGCCAAGCGCGATGATGAACACCGAGCCAAGCACGACGCGCGGCACGGAATTGGCGATCTTGATGTAGATCGAAAACACGTCGGCGAGCAGCCGGTTGCGGCCAAGGATGATGCCGGCGGCGATGCCGCCAAGGGCGCCGATGACGAAGCCGAGGAAGGTTTCCTCCAGCGTCACATAGATCTGCAGCCAGAGCGGGCCTTGCGAAGTGCCTTCGGTGATCCACGACCAGATCTGCTGCCAGATGCCGGAGGGGCTGGCGAAGAAGAACGGGTCGATGAAATTGTAATCGGCACCGAGTTCCCACAGGCCGAGGAAGACGACGAGGATAGCCAGGCGCAAGCCGATGACCAGCGCATGGCGAAGGCGCAGCCGCGCCTTCGCCATGCTTTCGGCAACGGCGATCGAGGCGTCGCGGACGGCAGCATGGTCGGCGGTGGGAGAGATGGCGGTCATGGCGGTGTCTCCTCTCAATGGCCGGTCTGCAAAGTGCGGCTCTGGCCGAGCTGCACTTCCTCGCGCAGATCGTTCCAGATCACCTTGGCGATCTCGACGAATTTCGGGTCGTAGCGGATGTCGGCCATGACGCGCGGGCGCGGCAGGTCGATGCGGTAGACGCTCTTGACCGTGCCCGGCCCCGCCGTCAGCACATAGACCTTGTCGGCCAGCGCCACCGCCTCCTCGAGGTCGTGGGTGACGAAGACGACGGAGGATTTCTGCTCCGACCACAGACCCAGCAACTCGTCCTGCATGGCCGTGCGGGTCTGCATGTCGAGTGCGCTGAACGGCTCGTCCATCAGCAGGATCTTGGGCTGGTTGATGAAGGTCTGGGCGAGCGCGACGCGCTTGCGCATGCCGCCGGAGAGCTGGTGGGGATAATGCTTTTCAAAGCGGCCGAGGCCGACGCGGCCGATCCAGTCACGCGCCCGCTCATAGGCCTGCGCCTTCGGCGTGCCGCGATAGAGCGGGCCGGCGGCGACATTGTCGATGACGCTGCGCCACGGAAACAGCGCATCGGCCTGGAAGACGAAGCCGATGTCGCGACTGATGTCGGTGACCGGGTTGCCCATGACACGGACATTGCCGGTGGTCGGTCTGAGCAGGCCGGTGACGAGGTTGAGTGTCGTCGACTTGCCGCAGCCGGTCGGCCCGACGACGCAGGCGAACTCGCCACGCGCCACCGTCATGGTGAAATCGCGGATCGCCGTCATCATGTGGCCGTCGGGCGTGACGAAGCGCAGCGTCACGTCGTCAATGGCGATCGCCGCATCGGCCGGTGGCGCGGCCTGAGACAGCCTCTCGGCCGCCATGGGTTGCAGTTGCATGGCACACTCCTGTCGCAATGGGGCAAGGGAGCCCGCAGCGCAGCCGCGGGTCTCCTGGTGGTCTGGCAAGGGCCGCGCTGCCTGTTTGTTCAAGCGAACGGCGCAAACCCTTGTTCTTCAACGGGCGATACAGAAACCGATGCCCGTGGGTGCGACGCTACTTGGCGGCGTCGACGAACGCAGTCGTGTAGGTCTTCGACAGGTCGATCTGCTTGCCCTGCAGGCTCTTGGAGAATGTCGAGAGGACCTTGAGCACGGTCGGCGGGCCGTCGGCCGGCATGCGGCCGTCGGGCGTGAACATCGCCTTGCCGCCGGCCAGCCCCCGCACGTAGAGATCCCTGTTGCCGGCATAATAGTCCTTCGGCATCTTGTCGGCGATCTCCTCGGCCGAATGGGTGGCGATGAATTTCATCGTCTTGACGAAGGCATTGGCGAGCTTCTGTGCCTCGTCCTTGTGGTCATCGAGCCAGGCGGATTGGACGTAGAAGGACGCCGCCGGATAGGGCCCGCCGAGCGCTTCCTTGGTCTTTTCAGGGGTACGCATGTCGACGAGGACGCTGGCCTCGCCGGTCTTCAGCAACTGGGCGATGGTCGGTTCGGTGGTCATGCCGGCCTGGATCTGATCCTGCTTGACTGCGGCGATGAAGGTGTTGCCGGCACCGACCGGCAGCAGCGTGTAGTCGCCGGGCTTCAGCCCGTTGCGAACGGCAAGATACTGACTGAGGAAATCGGTCGAGGAGCCAAGGCCGGTGACGCCGAGCGTGGCGCCCTTGAAGTCGGCCGGCGACTTGATCTCGGGGTGCTTGGCGGAGACCAGTTCGACCTCGCCCGGCGCGTGGCTGAACTGGACGATCGACTGGATGTATTTGCCCTTCGACTGCAGGTCGACGGTGTGGTCGTAGAAGCCGACGACGCCCTGCACGGCGCCGGCCAGCAGTTCATTCTCGGCCTCGACGCCGGCGCGCGAATTGACGAGTTCGACGTCGAGCCCCTGGTCCTTGAAGTAGCCGAGCTGCTGGGCGAGCACGGCCGGCAGATAGATCTGCTTTTCCATGCCGCCAACGATGATGGTGATCTTGTCGGCCGCAGATGCCGCCGAGGCACCCGTTGCGGCGATGGCCAACGCCAGCGCCGCTGAACGCAAGGCGCACTTCGAGATGATACCTGTCACGAAACTTCCTCCACCTGGGCGGCGCACCAAAAGGCCGCGCCGCATTTCCTCCTCACCGGCCACCAGGACCGGTCACGCGGTGAACACCGCGGCACCGTCATGGCATAGCCAAGCTTTCAGCTGGCTTTCAGCTGGCTTTCAGCCGTTCGATGGCCGGGAGTAACCGAAATCAGCCGGGATTGCTCATCACGAGGCGTTGAACCCAAGCACATCGCGCATGTCGTATTCGCCGGGCGGGCGTCCAGCCACCCAAAGGGCGGCGGCGATGGCGCCGCGCGCGAACATGATACGGTCGCCGACCGAATGCGACAGGGTGACCACCTCGCCCTCGGTGCAGAAGCTGACGCTGTGCTCGCCGACGATGCTGCCACCGCGCACTACCGCGAAGCCGATTTCGCCTTGCGGGCGCGGGCCGATGATGCCGTCGCGAACGCGCCGCGCCACGACGTCGAGTTCGATGCCGCGTCCCCTGGAAGCGGCCTCGCCCAGCATCAGCGCCGTGCCCGACGGCGCGTCGACTTTGGAGCGATGATGCGCCTCGAATATCTCGACATCCCAATCCTCGGGACCGAGTGCGCTGGCCGCCTGCTCGACCAGTCCAACCAGCAAGTTGAGCCCGAGCGAGTAGCTGCCGGAGCGCACGATGGCGATGGTTTTGGCCGCAGCGGCAATCGCGGCAAGTTCCCCGTCGTTGAAACCGGTCGAGCCGATCACCAGTGCCGGCCCGCCACGCGCCGCGCAGGCTTCTGCGAGTTCAGCGGATGCGGCCGGCGTGGTGAAGTCGATGACCACGTCGACAGCGGCCAGTGCATCATCTCGACTGACCAGCCCTTCGCCGGTGACGCCGGGCCGATGGAAACGGGCGGCCAGCGCCAGCCGCGGATCAGCCTCGATGGCTTCCACCATCTGGCGACCCATGCGGCCAAGCGCGCCGGCGATGGCTATCCTGAGGGGTGGCATGGCGTGTCCTATTGAAAGGCGAGTCGGAACAATCGTCTAGCACGCCGCCTTGCCAAATTGATTCAGGCGGCAGTCGCGCCGTTGGTCTTCAGCATCATGCCGGCGATCTCCTTCACCAGCTTGGCGGCAACCAGTGCCGTCAGGTTCGAGACATCCTGGTTTGAATTGTATTCGACGACATCGGCGGCGACGATTCGTTGGTCGATGCCGTGGATGAGGCTGATCACCTGCCGGGTCGACAGCCCACCGGGCTCGCGATGGGAGACGCCAGGCGCAAAGGCCGGATCGAGACCGTCGAGATCCACCGAGAGGTAGACGGGCGTCTTGAGGTCGAGCCGCAAGCCCTCGCTGAAATGGCGCGCCTCGACCACCTCGACGCCGAACCGCCTGATCTGGTCGCGAAGGTCGTCATTGAGGGTGCGCAGGCCGATCTGGATCAGCCGGTCGGCCAACCGCTCCTCCATGATGCGGGCGAAGGACGAGGTGTGCGAGCGCAGATTGCCCTGATAGGCAGGATAGATGTCGGGGTGGGCGTCGATCTGGACGATCGTCAGGCTGGGGTGGCGGCGACGCACGGTGCGCAGAACCGGCCAGGCGATGGCATGGTCGCCGCCGAGGCTGATCAGCGGATGGCCGGCATCCAACGCGCGGCCGACCTCATTTTCGATCTGATCCCACGGGTCGCCGGCGCCTGCGAAGTCGATGTCGCCATGGTCGACGAAGCGATCCGTCAGATCGAAGCCGGTTTCGCTCCACGAGCTGTGGGCGTCGCTGTGCAGTTCGCGCCTGATCAGTGCCGGCGCTGCCGCCGCGCCGCGCAGATAGGACGAGTTCTCGTCATGCGGTATTCCCAGAAGCGAAATCCCGGCCATGGCATCCTTCCTCGTCTCAGCTGAGGGGAGCCTCTATAGACGCGGGAGCTGGCAGCCGCGACGGCAGGCATTTGGGCCAGATGCCAAATCTGGAAGCCACCGCTATGCGGTTCATCGTTTCACGGAAACGCCGAACCGCTCTATCTCTTTGTTTTGACGCAATTCCGGACGGAAAACCGCTACGCACTTTTCCTGGAATTGCTTCTAGGCGCCCAGCTCTTCCGCCTTGCGCAGCCACACCTTGTTGTCGTGCAGCGCGGCGCCGCCATAGGGCGCCGGCGCATCGGCGCCGGTCAGCACGTTGATGCCTTCGCCGCGCTCATGCGCGCTGTTCGGCCAGATGCCTTCGGCGATCACGACGCCGCGCTTGATGCCGTCGAATAGTTTGGCATGCAGCACCACTTCGCCGCGCTGGTTGCCGACCTCGACGCGGGCGCCATCGGCGAGCCCGAGAGCGGCCGCGTCGTCGGGATGCAAAAGTAATTCGGGCCTGCCCTCCTTGGCCTTCGACACCGGCGTCTCGGCGAAGGTCGAGTTGAGGAAGTTGCGCGCCGGCGAGGTCGTCAGCCGGAACGGGTGCGCTTCATCCGCCACCTCGATCAAGTCGACATGATCGGGGAATTCCGGCAGCCGCTCCACCGGGCCGAACAGGCCCATACTTTTCGGCGGCCGGTTGGGCGCCGCCTGCCCGGTCCAGTCGGCGTGGAAGCGGAATTTTCCATCCGGATGGCCAAAACCATTGACGAAATGCGCGGCCTCGAAGTCCGGCTGCAGGTCGACCCATTTTTGCTCTTTCAGGCTGTCGAAGCTGCCCAGCCCGCGCTTGCCGAGAATGATGTCGATGTGCTGCCTTTCGGTGAGGCCGAAGCCCGGCCGGTCGGCGACGCCGAGCCGCTTGCCAAGTTCCTCGATGACGAAGTGGTTGCTGCGAGGCCCTGCCGGCGGGTCGATCAGCTTCGGGCCGAGCGTGATGTGCTGGTTGCCGCCGCCCTTGTAGACGTCGTCATGCTCCAGAAACATCGTCGCCGGCAGCACGACATCGGCAAGTATTGCCGTATCGGTCATGAACTGCTCGTGCACGCAAGAGAAGAGGTCGTCGCGCAGGAAGCCTTGCTTCACCAGCCGCTGCTCGGGCGCGACATTCACCGGATTCGTGTTCTGGATCAGCAGCGCCGTCACCGGCGGGCCGCCATAGAGCGCGTCCGCCGCTCCGGTCAGCACAGGGCCGATGCGCGAATGGTCGAGATGGCGGACGCTGGGGTCGCGCATCGCGGCGCCTTCGAGCACATCCTGGTTCAGCTTGAAGATGCCGGAATTTGAGTGGAAGGCGCCGCCGCCTTCATACTGCCAGCAGCCGGTGACGGCGGCGATGCAGGACGCCGCATGCATGTTGACCGCGCCGTTGCGCTGGCGCGCAAAGCCGTAGCCAAGGCGAAAATAGGTTTTCTTGGTCGTGCCGACGAGGTGGGCGAAGGTCTCGATCTCGGCCACGTCGAGCCCGGTGATCGAAGCCGCCCATTCCGGCGTGCGCTCCTTTAGATGCTCTTCCAGCCCACGCGGATCGTCGGTGTATTTTTCCAGATAGGCGCGGTCGGCCATGCCATCCCGGAACAGCACATGCATGACCGCGCAGGCCAGCGCGCCATCGGTGCCGGGCTTCAGCACCAGGCCGAGATCGGCCTGCTTCATCGTCGCGTTCTCGTAGACGTCGATGACGACGATCTTGGCGCCACGCTCCTTGCGCGCCTTGATGGCGTGGGTCATGACGTTGACCTGCGTGACCACGGCATTGGTGCCCCAGATCACCACGCAGTCGGACTTCGCCATCTCGCGCGGGTCAGGCCCGCGCAGCGCGCCCGCCCCCATCATCCAGCCGGTCCAGGCCAGGTTGGTGCAGATCGAGCCGAAGAAGCCGGAATACTTTTTCGCGTAGCGTAGCCGGTGGATGCCGTCGCGCTGCACCAGCCCCATCGTGCCGGCATAGTAGTAGGGCCAGACCGTCTCCGAGCCGTGTTTTTCCTCGGCCGCGATGAACTTCTCGGCGACGAGATCGAGGGCTGCTTCCCAGCTGGATTCCTTCCAGGCGCCTTCTCCCTTGGCGCCGGCCCGCACCAGCGGTTTCAGCAGGCGGTCGGGGTGATGGACGCGGTCGGCATAGCGGGCGACCTTGGCGCAGATGACGCCAGCCGTATAGCTGTTGGCCTTAGCGCCATGGACGCGGCCGATGCGCTTGTCGTCGAGCAGTTCGACCTCGAGCGCGCAGGTCGACGGGCAATCATGTGGGCAGGCCGAATGGCCGATGCGGAGCTTGGCGTGCTGGTTCATGGGGTTTGTCTAGCGAGTTTCGGGGATGAGGTGTAGGGCCAGACGATTAGCCAATCTCCCCCACGTGGGGGAGATCACACTACCCCTACTCCGCGGTGCCTTCCTCATATTCCGCCGACATGGTCAGCCACTTCTCCTCGTGACCGGCCAGCGTCTGGGCAAGCTGCGAGCGCTCCTTGGCGAGCCGTGTCGCTGTCGAGGGATCCTTCTCGTAGATCGCCGGATTGGCGAGTTCGTCCTCGATCAGGTCCATGCGCTTACGGATGCGGTCCATCAGCGCTTCGGTGGCGCGGATTTCCTTGGCCAGCGGCTCGAAGGCGGCGCGGCGCGCCGCCGCATCGCGGCGGCGGTCGGCCTTTGACGCCTTTTCCGCCTCACGCTTGCCGCGGCGGTCGCCCGACACGCCAGTGACCAGCGTCTTGTAGTCCTCGAGGTCGCCGTCATACGGGTTGACCGCGCCATTCTTGACCAGCCACAACCGGTCGGCGGTCGCCTCAAGCAGATGGCGGTCGTGCGAGATCAGGATGACGGCGCCGGGAAACTCGTTGAGCGCATGGATCAGCGATTCACGGCTGTCGATGTCGAGGTGGTTGGTCGGTTCGTCGAGGATGAACAGGTTCGGCCCCTCGAAGGCCGACAGGCCCATCAGCAGCCGCGCCTTCTCGCCGCCCGACAGGTCCTTGGCGGCGGTGTTCATCTTTTCGGTGGTCAGGCCGAACTGGGCGACGCGGCCGCGCACCTTCGATTCCGGCGCTTCCGGCATCAATCGGCGGACATGCTCATAGGCGTTTTCCTCCGGGCGCAGATCGTCAAGCTGGTGCTGGGCGAAGATCGCCACTTTCAGCCCGGGCGCCACCGTCATGGTGCCGGTCTCCTGCTTCAGGCGCCCGGACAATAGCTTGGCGAAGGTCGACTTGCCGTTGCCATTGGCGCCGAGCAGCGCGATACGGTCGTCGGCATCGATGCGCAGCGTCATCTTCTTCAGGATCGGCTGGCCTTCGGTGTAGCCGACATTGACGCTGTTCAGCGCGATGATCGGCGAGGCCACCGTCTTGACCGGCTCGGGGAAGGAGAACGGCCGCACCGTGTCGTTCACGATCGCCGCGATCGGCTTCATCTTCTCCAGCGCCTTGATGCGCGACTGCGCTTGCCTGGCCTTGGAAGCCTTGGCGCGGAAGCGCTCGACGAAGGACTCCATGTGTTTGCGCGCCGCTTCCTGCTTGACGCGACCCTTCTCCTGCAATTCGCGCTGCTCGGTGTACTGGCGCTCGAACTGGTCGTAGCCGCCGCGCCAGAAGGTCAGCTTCTTCTGGTCGAGATGGACGATCGAGTTGACGGCGCGGTTGAGCAGGTCACGGTCGTGCGAGATCAGAAGCACGGTGTGCGGATATTTGGAGACGTAGTTCTCCAGCCACAGCGTGCCTTCGAGATCGAGATAGTTGGTCGGCTCGTCGAGCAGCAACAAGTCGGGCTCGGAAAACAGCACGGCTGCCAGTGCCACGCGCATGCGCCAGCCGCCGGAGAAGGACGAGGCCGGACGGCGCTGCGCCGCATCGTCGAAGCCGAGGCCGGCCAGGATGGTGGCGGCGCGGGACTCGGCCGAATGCGCATCGATGTCGGCCAGCCGCATGTGGATGTCGGCGATGCGGTGCGGATCGGTCGCCGTCTTTTCCTCTTCGAGCAGCGCCTGGCGCTCGACATCGGCCTTGAGCACGATCTCGATCAGCGGCTCCTCGGTGCCCGGCGCTTCCTGCGCCACCTGGCCGATGCGGGTGTTCTTCGGCAGGCTGATCGAACCGGTCTCGGAGGGGAAATCGCCGGTGATGGCTTTGAACAACGTTGTTTTGCCGGTGCCGTTGCGGCCGACGAGGCCGGCCTTGGTGCCGGCCGGCAAGGTCAGCGAGGCGTGGTCGAGAAGCAGGCGCCCGGCCATGCGCAGCGAAAGGTCGTTGATAACAAGCATGGCCGCGCTTTTGCACGGGACACCGACGCTTCGCAAGGGCTTGCGGCTGGGTTGGCCGTATAGGCCACGCCGTCGACGTCGGACGTCCAGACTGCACTGCCTGAATCGGCCCGACCCGCGTTGCCGAGCAAAAAATCGATTCAACAGACAACTTGAAGTTCAGCCTCAACATATACTAGCGCATCGCGCGCGCTTCGGATGCGCAAGGACCAGAAAAACCTCTGCTCCGGCCACGATATTTTTTCGAAGAATTGATTTCAATTTTAGCGCCGATGCTGTGACCTTGTCTTTGCGCCTCAATTCGACTTGGGCGCCAAGAAGAATTTACTTGGTCAGGACCCCATCATGGACGAGGCAGCGAACGATCTGCGCGCGCTCAGATATGTCGCCGACATCACCCGGAAATTGGCGAAGATGCTTTCGCGCACGCGCTATCACATGCTGGTGTATTTTCTCGAGATGACGGCGGTCGAAGCCGACAATCTGGCGAACGCGCAAGGATCCGAAACGGATGGGCGCTCAGACGCCGCCGGAACCGAGAAACTGATAGGGCAACGTTGGAGCACGTTAGAGCACATCAAAGCGCGTCGCGTTGAAACGGATTCACGCGAGGCGCTTCAAGTCTTTGGTTTTATGCATGTCGCCCAAAAGCGCCGCGCACTTTGGGCGACATATCACATAGTTCGCGATCAGCTCTTGGCCTTGCGCTTGGCCGCCTTGGCCGGAGCAGCCAAGGCAGGCTTGCGGCCGAGCCCGGAAGACTTCGCCAGCGCCGAGCGCGTCGCCGAATAGCTGGGCGCCACCATCGGATAGTCTGGCGCCAGACCCCATTTGGCGCGGTATTCGTCCGGAGTCAGCCCGTGGTCGGTGCTCAGGTGCCGTTTCAGCGACTTGAACTTCTTTCCATCCTCGAGGCAGACGATGTAGTCCGGAAATACCGACCGCTTCGGATTCACGGCCGGCGTCAGCGCCACGCTCTCCTTGACGGCGCTGGCACCAGCCAGCTTGCGCACCGAGGCGCTGACACTGGCGATCAGGTCCGGCAGGCCGGCGGCCGGAAGCGGATTGTTGCCGACATAGGCCGAGACAATGTCGGCGGTGAGTTCGATTGCAGTCCTGTCATCGATATTGTTCAATTTTTTTCCCTCTGCTGGCGATCAAGTCGCCAGCTCTTTTGAAGACTTCTTTGGATGTATCGATTCGCCCCGTTCCCCAACGGACCATCAAGAGTCAGTAACCCATGCAGACTCAATACGGTCCGATATTTTCATACCCGCCTACGGCGGCGCAAATTAGAAAATCTAATACTTGGAAGCGGTCGACTTTGAGTGTACGGAATCAGACAGAATCTCGAGAATACGCTTCCAACGGGCACAACGACCGAAATCTTTCTGCTCAATCGCCTTTTCTGCCTTCATTGCGGCATAGAGCGGCGCCTCGGCGCCGAACTCCCTGACCAGCCAGTGCGCTTCCTGTCTAGCGCGGCGTTCATCCTCGTCAAGCATGGTTTTCGGCCTCCGA
This sequence comes from Mesorhizobium sp. CNPSo 4689, assembly GCF_057784325.1. Taxonomy (NCBI): domain Bacteria; kingdom Pseudomonadati; phylum Pseudomonadota; class Alphaproteobacteria; order Hyphomicrobiales; family Phyllobacteriaceae; genus Mesorhizobium; species Mesorhizobium sp. CNPSo 4689. Next base: position 32,624 of record NZ_JBWLUZ010000026.1, on the reverse strand, counting down.
ACCTTCGATGCCAACCGCAATGCAACTGCCGATGACGAGGACGGCGCCGGCAATGGCCGTCATCGTCAGCCTTTCGCCCGAGAGCGTAAGCAAAAGCGTCGAGGCGATCGGTGTGAGATAAGCGACGACAGCGACCTTGCCGCCCTGGTCGAGCTTCAGCGCCCGCGACCAGAAATAGTAGCCGAGGCCCATCGGACCAGCGCCGAGATAGAGCCCGGCAAGCAGGTATGGGCCGATGTCCCAGGCGACACCGTCGTGAACGCACCACAGGAATGTCAGCGCCACGCCGACCAGCGCCGAAGGCAGCAGCAGGCGGTCCGGTGACGTGGCAAGGCGACCGACGACGATCGAATAGAAGGCCATGCACAGCGCCGACCCGAAGGCGGCGAGATAGCCGGCGAGATTGCCCTGGAACCACGACTGTTCACGCCCGCCCGAAATCACCAGCGCAACGCCGACGAAGCCGAGCGCGGCGGTGATGCCGAGCAGCGCCGGACGACGCGGCCTGTCGAGGACGATGATCGCCGCCGCGACCATCAGCGGCCAGGTGTAGGCAACGAGATTGGCCTCGATGACCGGCATCGAGGCGAAGGCGACATATTGCAGGATCATGGTGCCGACAAGGCCGATGATGCCGACGGCGAACGGCACCACATTGCTCGCGAAGTAGCTTGGCTCCCCCTTCTCTCCTTGTGGGAGGAGGCGGCGGATGAAGGGTGCTCCAGCCTGGCGCCGACGAAAGTCGCTGCTCATCACACGGATCAAGGCAAAGACCAGGGCGGCGCCAATAAATTGCAGGAACTGCACCTGCGACACCGAATGGCTTGCGAGCAGGGATTTGCCGACCAGCGCGTTGGTCGCCCACAGCGCGACCGCGCCAGCGGCAAAGACCAGCGCGGACCTCGAGCCCGACCCGCCCAGGGCGGACCGGAACGGGAGTGTATGCTCCTGTTTGACCATGATCTGTTCCGAAATCGAAGGTCAGTTCAGCAAAAACCGGTTCCCGCCCATGGCCTGCTTACCATGATTCCCTTGCGCCGCCCGGCACAGCCGCGTCGAGCGGCTGCGGCACCGGGCGTTCCTCCTCGTGGCGGCGGTAGGCCGGCAACTGGTTGGTCCACACATCCTCGGCCAGTTCGTTGACCCATTCGCGGTCGTGATCGTTGTCGGCAGCGAGGTAGAACATGCGGTTGTCGTCGACATAGGGTTTTGCAACCGAGCGCTGGTTGAGCACCAGCGTGACGCGCTCGCCGAGCTGGATCGGTGCTGTGCGGTGGAGCACGCCGAGGAACTGACCGAGCGTGGCGTAGTTCATCTTGTGGTCGATGCGCATGACGCGGTTGCGCGGGATCTCGCGGCCGGATTCGAGGATGGCGCGGCCGGTCTCTGAATCGTCGCAATAGATTTCGAGATGGCCGCCGACCAGCGGATCGCTGATCGATAGCGGGATCAGCTCGGTGACCGGAACGCCGTCGCAATGCCAGTCGACGGCGCCATCCCTGGGATTCATGAAGGTGACGGTCGAGCCGACGATCGACAGCGGATAGGGTTCCAGCTTGGTGCCCATCATGTCGGAAAGCCGCTCCAGGCGCAGCTTGTCGTGCAGCAACTCCTTGATTTCGGGAATGAAACGGTCGGCCCCGGTGATGAAGGTGAGGTCGAGGTGCTTGTGCACGGCGTGGCTGGCCTTGAGCTTGAGCGCAGCCTCCTCGATCGCAGCAAGCAGCGCCGGGTCATAGCCGTGACGATACTGCGCGACGCCGAAACTAGACACTTTCCAGGCCGTCTCGTGGCCGATGATGGCTTCACGGCTCATCGCATAGCGCAATTCCGGGATGGTATGTGCGTTCATTGTACTTCTCCAGGATCGGGGACAACACTTGAACGACAGTCGATTAAATTAGCACCCCCTGTAAAATTAGGAATGCTGGTGCTACCCTAAGCCCAGCTTAAGGTCGAAACCGTGCGTCTGCTCAGTCAGGTCAACCTCAATTCGCTGAAAATCGTGGAGAGTGCCGCGAGGCACAGGAATTTCACGCGCGCCGGCGAAGAGCAGTTCATCACCGCCTCCGCGGTCAGCCAGCGCGTCAAGAGCCTCGAGGACCAGCTGCGCTTCAAGATATTCCAGCGCGGCGGCAATGCCGTCTCGTTGACGCCTGAGGGCGAGACCTATGTGTCGCGCGTGCGCGAAGCGCTGGAGCGGATCGTGGCGGCAAGCATGGAGGCGACCGGACAGTCGCAGGCGCATGTGCTGAAGATTTCGGTACTGCCGACCTTCGCGGCGCGCTGGCTGTTCCCGCGCCTGCCGGCGTTCCAGCAGCAATATCCCGATATCGAGATGCGGGTCTCGACCTCCTATGCCACGCATGAATTCGCGACGTCGGAGTTCGACCTCGAAATCCGCTATGGCGACGGCCACTTCCCCGACCTGAAGGCGGATCTTCTGTTCAAGGAAGATCTGACGCCGGTATGCAGCCGCAAGCTGTTCCACGAAATTCTCGGTGACAAGTCCTTGTCCAAGGTGACGCCGGAGGATCTGCGCTATTTCACGCTGCTGCATTCCGACACCTGCACCCAGAACTGGCAGTCATGGCTGGGCTTTGCCGGCGCCAGCTTCGTGCTCGGCGAGGCCAAAAGCATCTATTTCGATTCCTGCATGATGTCCTACGAGGCGGCCAATGCGGGCATGGGCTTCGCCGTGGCCAACCGCGCCTATATGGCGAGCGACATCCGCGCCGAGCGGCTGGTGGCGCCGTTCGCGGTCCACCATCCCAACACCGCCGGCTGGTATTTCGTCAGCCCGGATACGACGCTGGCAGCGCGCAAGGTGGTGCTGTTCAAGCAATGGGTGATGGCCGAGGCAGCGCTGACGCAACGCCAGCTGGACATCGAGATGAGCGGCGAACGCCAGCAGTGAAGGGCGGCCCACCAGAACCGCCGAACGAACATCAAAGCCAATACATCAATTAGATTGCCTCTTGGCGCATGTTCAAGTTTGCAACTTGCATAGTCCAAGGCAACAATTGAATCTCGAGACGTTTCCCCGAGCAAGCCACCTACGCGATGCACGTTTGCAACAGCCCGACGGCTGTACGCATTCGTACAATGACGCAACGGCAAGACTCAGCTATGTTTCCTTGTGCGGCGGGCCTGATTTCCCCGCTTGGCCGGCGCTTTCAGCTTCCTCCCAAGCAGCGCCGGCCTTCTTTTGCGGCCAGCGTGATTTCCCGCCCGATGTCCTGGTCGGGGCAAACGCCCTTTCCCTGAGAGGCTTCGTCGCTATTGCGCCGGTGGCGTGCCAGCCTGATCACCGCCAGTCGCCGACTTGGGTACCGCATTCTTGTCGACCTGCGGATTCTGGTCGACGGGCGCTTTGGTCGGCGGGATGTTGTTGTCGCAGGCAGCGAGCGCGAGCCCCAAGGCCAGCAGCATCGGAAGCTTCTTCATGACAACCTCCTCTCGTTCGCCCCTTTGATCAGGTGCAAACGATGCGGTGCCGGTTTGGTTGCACGGCAAGCCGGCCGCAGGAGGGCGGAACCAAATGCTCTCTCTCCGGTTGGTCCGCCGAAGGAGTATTTGATCATGATCCGTCTGCTGATTGTTGGCCTGTTCGCCTATGCGACCTATCGCTTCACCAAGAAGGTCATCGACGACGTGCCGGATGATTTCGATCCGTTACCGGTGCCGAGCGACGAGCGCCCTGCGCTGCGGCGCCAGTCGGCCGCGATGGGTGTGGAGCCGAGGCGATAGATTGCGAAGTCGACGGCGGCACCTCGTGGGGGAGATCGACAGCTTCGACGTTGCGAACAAAGCGGAAACGATGCTTGATGGGCGATGAACCTTGCTGCCCGTGATTCGATCTTCCAGCCTGCCTATCTCGCCAAGCTGAACGACCAGCAGCGCCAGGCGGTCGAGCATGGCGACGGCATGGTTGCCGCGCCGCTGCTGGTGATCGCGGGCGCCGGGTCCGGCAAGACCAACACGCTAGCCCATCGCGTCGCGCATCTGATCGTCAAAGGCGCCGACCCGCGCCGCATCCTGCTGATGACGTTTTCGCGCCGCGCCGCCGCGGAGATGGCGAAGCGCGTCGAGCGCATCGCCGGCGAGGTGCTGGGGCGCGACGCCTCGGTCATCACGGACGCACTGACCTGGGCCGGCACCTTCCATGGCATAGGCGCGCGGCTGTTGCGCGACTATGCGCTGGAGATCGGCCTCGATCCGGCCTTCACCATCCATGACCGCGAGGATTCCGCCGACCTGATGAACCTCGCCCGCCACGAGCTTGGGCTCTCGAAGACGGAAAGCCGCTTTCCGACCAAGGGCACGTGCCTGGCGATCTATTCGCGCGCCGTCAATGCGCAGGCGCCGCTCGGTGAGGTGCTGGGTTCGGCGTTTCCCTGGTGCGCCGGCTGGGCAGAACAGCTGAAGACGCTGTTTTCCGCCTATGTCGAGGCCAAGCAGGCGCAGAACGTGCTCGATTACGACGACCTACTGCTCTACTGGGTGCAGATGGCCGCCGAGCCGGAGATCGCGGCGCATCTCGGCAGCCGCTTCGACCATGTGCTGGTCGACGAATATCAGGACACCAACCGTCTGCAGGCGTCGATCCTGACGGCGTTGAAGCCCGACGGCTCCGGGCTGACCGTGGTCGGCGACGACGCGCAGTCGATCTATTCCTTCCGCGCCGCCGAAGTGCGCAACATCCTCGATTTCCCAAAACAGTTCGCTCAGGCAGCCGCGATCGTCACGCTGGAGCGCAACTACCGCTCGACCGAGACCATTCTCGCCGCCGCCAATGCGGTCATCTCCGAGGCCTCGGAGCGGTTCACCAAGAACCTGTGGACCGAGCGCAAATCCTCGCAGAAGCCGAAACTGGTCAGCGTGCGCGACGAGGCCGAGCAGGCCAACTACGTCTGCCAGGCGATCCTGGCCGATCGCGAGGCCGGCACGGTGCTGAAATCGCAGGCGGTGCTGTTTCGCGCCTCGCATCACAGCGGGCCGCTGGAGATCGAGCTGACGCGCCGCAACATCCCCTTCGTCAAGTTCGGCGGGCTGAAATTCCTCGACGCCGCCCATGTCAAGGACATGCTGGCGATGTTACGCTTTGCCGAGAACCCGCGCGACCGCGTCGCCGGTTTTCGCGTGCTGCAGCTCCTGCCCGGCATCGGCCCCTCGGCCGCATCGCAAATCGTCGAGACCATGGCGACGTCGCTCGACGAGGCGATGGGGCTTGCCCGCTACCGGCCGCCGCAGCGCGCGGCGGAAGACTGGCCCGCCTTCATCACGCTCTATTCCGGCTTGCGGACGGGCGCGAAATGGCCTGCCGATCTCGAACAGGTCCGGCTCTGGTATGAGCCGCACCTGGAGCGCATCCATGAGGACGCGACGACGCGGCGGGCCGACCTTCTGCAGCTCGAGCAGATCGCATCCGGATACGCCTCGCGCGAGCGCTTCCTCACCGAGCTGACGCTCGATCCGCCGGATGCGACCAGCGACCAGGCCGGGCCGCCGCATCGCCACGAGGATTATCTCATCCTGTCGACCATTCATTCGGCCAAGGGCCAGGAGTGGAAAAACGTCTTCGTGCTCAATTCCGTCGACGGCTGCATTCCGGCCGATCTCGGCGTCGGCACCAAGGAGGACATCGAGGAGGAGCGCCGCCTGCTCTACGTGGCGATGACGCGGGCCAGGGACAGCCTGCATCTGGTCATGCCGCAGCGCTTCTTCGTCCACGGCCAGGCGGCGCGCGGCGACCGCCACGTCTATGCCTCGCGCACGCGCTTCATCCCGGCCTCGATCCTTTCCACCTTCGAACAGACGGCGTGGGCGAGCGTCCAGGCCAAGGACGATCCGCGCCGCCAGCCGCAGGTGCGCGTCGACCTCGGCGCGCGCATGCGCGGCATGTGGAAATAGGCCGCAACTCCCACTTTGCCGGCAACCAAAGACCGCGCCTTGCGTTGATCCGCGTTCAGGCGGAGCACGACAATGGAACCCGTAGTGGCGGCGGCAATGATCCTGCTTTCATGCAGCCCGGACATGGTTTTCTGTCACCCGGCTCAGACACAGCCCGTCGTCTATCCAGGCATTGCCGCGTGCACCGCCGCCCTGCCCGGCAGGCTGGAAGGCACCGGCATGGTCGGGCAATGCCGGCCGATCGACGGAACGATACTGATGCCCGGGCAGAGGGTTGCCACGGTTCGCGTCACGCGAGGGACCGGCCCCGATGCCGTTTCCACCGACTACCTGGTCCTCCACGCCCCCGACGAGACGGACTGATCCGACCTCGGGCGTCGCGACAAACAGCGCCTCGATCAATGCCCTTTCTCGACATGCGTCAGGGATTTTAGCGGTTGATCGCGATGGAACCATCGGCCGCCTGATGGATTTCGGTTAGCAAAGCCCAATGCAAAGGAGGCCGAGATGAGAAAGCTGATCCTCGCGACCATGCTCGCCATGGCCACGCTGGCGCCGACGGCGGTTCCAGTGCAGGCGGCAAGTGTGACGATCACCACCGATGACGGCTGGGGCCGCGATCGTGACAGTTACCAATGGCGTCGCCATCATCACCGCCAGTTCGCCATGCGCGACAACGACGACAGGCGCTACTGGCGCCATCATCGCCACCACCGCGACTGCGGCGTCAGGGTGCATAAGCGCTGGCATCACAACCGCCTGGTCATCAAGAGGGTCTGGAGCTGTGGCTTGCACAGAGGCTGGGACTGAGACCGGTTGGCACCGCTCGCGCCGTGAGCTCGGCGCGTAGCGGACGCTGAGAGCTGCATTGCCATCCGCCTAGTGAGGCAGGGAATGCGTTTCGTACCATCCGCCATGAGTTGGCGGCAGAGATTGGGGCAACTCGCCGGGAGGCTGTTCGTCAATGTCGTTGCCGCCCTTATCGCCGGCATCGCCATCCTGTTTCTGGTGCTGTCAGCGCATTTTGAGGCGCCGACATTCGCTCCGGGCCAGATCACGACGGCCGCGTCCGTCCCGTAGGCCCAGGACTATCCCACTCACCCTGTAGCGCAACGCCTCGACCAGCGCCCTACTGCCCCGAAAAAAGCCCCTCACCATGGAACCTCATGCCACCCTCCGCGTTCTCTGGCGTTCGACCCCAACCGGAAGAGCGGCGACCGCCGCCTTTTTCGCCCAACCCGAGAGGCCAGAATGCACGACAGGATGTTCTTCACCCCGGTCGCCGTCACCGTTGGCGCCGGTCACAAGCGCATGATCGCGTCGCTGTTCGACATGCACGAATTCCTGACCGAATTCCCGCCGTCGCGGCGCCGCCTGAGCTATGGCGCGGCGGTGAAGGCCTGCGAAGCGGCACGTGCCGGCGATGTCTCCGCCGAGGCGGCGCGCGATGCGCTGATCAGCTTCGCGGTGACCGCTGGCGTGCTCTGGCCTGCCGCCCAGCCCGCCGTCTCGGTCAAGCCGGTCGCGCGTGGTTTTGGCGGCTACGCCGCTTGATCGTGAATAGTGAATGGTGGAATAGCTGATGGCGTGCAGGCGGATAGCTGCTCAGCACTTACTATTCACTAGTTTCAGTGGACGGTCGCGGCGTCGCCGACCGCTGGGCCGCGCAGCCCGGTCGTTTCGAAGCTGACCTGGTCGCGGCCGTTCGACTTGGCCTTGTAGAGGTGCTCGTCGGCCACCCGGAACATGTCGGCATAGGTGGTCGGGCCGCTGAAGGCGATGCCGCCTATGCTTACGGAAAGCGGGCAAGGCCGCCCACCCGGGGCAAATTCCACCTCGCGGATCCGCCGCCTTATGCCCTCGGCGACCAGCCAGGACTGCGAGGAGTCGGCGCCGGGAAGAAAGACCGCGAATTCCTCGCCGCCAATGCGACCGACGATGTCGGCGCCGCGCAGTTGGTCCTGGATCGTCTTGGCGATCAGCTTCAGCGCCTGATCGCCGCAATCGTGTCCGAGGCGATCGTTGATGGTCTTGAAGTGATCGGCGTCGACGATCAGGAACGCACCGGCATTGACGACCGCATGGCTGCGGGCCTGATCGAGATAGGCTTCGACGAGCATCGAAAACGCGCCGCGGTTGAACACCGCCGTCAGGCTGTCGGTGGCCGCGACGATGCTCAGCTCCCTCTGGGCGATGGCCAGCTGGCGCATCTTGTACATCAGGAAGAAGAAAAACGAACCGGCCAGCACCAGCGGCAGAAACAGGTCGGTCAATTGCGCGTGCCACAGCGCCTCGGGCGACAGATGGGGGAAATTGAAGGAATCGACGAAGAACGCAGCGCCAATGCAGATCGCCGTGCCGACCACCGTCACCACTATGACCCTGCCCCAGCTTGTCGGGGACAAATCGATGCGCATGCCATTGCTCCCGCTACGTCAGATCATCCTGAAGTGGGAAGGCAAATGAAATCCTAAGATCGGAGTTGCAATCCGAACATGGTTAAGCTTTTCCCCGCAAAGACACTAATGTTCGACACGCTAATATTTATTGGCCGCACCAGCGCAAAAAAGACCCCGCCACTTGAGTGGCGGGCCTTCAGACTGCCGGATGTTGTCGTCAACGCGTGGCAGGCGCGCTACCGGCGCGAGATCAGCAGGCACAGCTGCCGCAGCTCGCGGTCATAGGTGCCTTCGCTGCTGAGCACATCGACGCAGCGCTTCTTCAAGCGCGTCAGCTGGCTGGTCGACATCTGGGCGACGACGCCGGGCAGACCCAGCGTGCCAGGATTTGCCGCAGTGCCGAGGATGCCGGGAATGCCAGGTGTTCCAACCCCGGTGCCGACACCGACATTGGCGCTCGTGCCGTCGAGCGTCGTTCCCAGCGCTCCATTGACCCCATTGCTGGTGCCCGGGGACGCATTGGTCCCTACGCCGTTGGTCCCGCCCAGGGACGCCGCAACCCCGGCACCGCCGCCACCAAGGGTGGCATCGGCATTGGCGGCACCCGAGCCGCCGATCGAAGCGTTGGCGCTGGTGCTGCTGCCGCCGAAGGAAGCATCCGCGTTGCCCCCATTGGCGCCGCCGACATTGCCGTTGGCTGAATTGCCGCCGATGGAAACGCCGCCAAGGCCACCAAGGCCAACCTCAGCCGCATTTGCGGGAGCGGCGAGAATAACGATAATCGCTCCACTTGCAAAAGTTCCAGCGATTTTTCGAACGATACTATGCATGACACTCTCCTTTGTTGCCATCCAGTTCCTGCATCGCAATTTCCTGGAACAAATCCGCTATATTGCTCATGCAGCAAGGGCTACGCTTGGAGATGCACTTCAGTTTCGCCGCTCTTTCTGTTTCAGTGAATCCTGGTTTTTGAATATTTCATTAATGCGCCAAAACAAATCATGCTTTATTCTAAAACTTTAGAAGTTCCAATATGCTACATGCCCGATCCCAAAATCAGGCATAGGCGCGGCCTTCCTCGCTGCGCTGGAACAGCATCAGGTCGAGCGGCACGGAGGGTCGGCCGAGCACGGTCAGGATCATATGCGCCTGGCCGCGATGGTGGGTCTGATGGTTGAAGAAGTGGCTGAGCGCCGGCGCCAACCGCTGCGAGACGGTGCGCATGTCGGTAAGCGTCATGTAGGAGAAGCGGCCGGCGAGCGCCTTGTCGCTCATGCCGCCGACCCAGTCGATGATCCTCTTGTCTTCCGCTTCGCGTGCCAGGCTGAGGACAGACAAGGCGCGGTGGATGATCGTGTCGGTCCTCGAAGGTGCGTCGCCCTCGCCGGTGAAGCGCTTCATCCAGACACGGTCGGCGGCCAGCAGATGGTTGAGCGTGCCCGCCATCGAGCCGAAAAAGGCGCCGACATCCCTTTCGAATTCTTCGTCCACGAGATCGGCGGCGGCCTCGTAGATGCGTCCATTGGCCCATTGATTGTAGGCCGCAAACATCATGAAATGCTGTTTCATCTCTTTCACCGGCTCGCTTCGAATCCCGGCTCTACCTAGAGCAAAGGATGTTGTGATGGAAACGGAATGGCTCCATCAGTCATGCTTTTGCTCCAACCAGAGGAACGGCTCCGCCAATGACCATTGTGCTCTATGAACTTGTCGGGCGCGATGCCGCGCGCCCGTTCAGCCCGCATTGCTGGAAGATCGCGATGGCGCTCGCCCACAAGGGGCTGGACAGTTCCAGCGTGCCGACGCGCTTCCTCGAAGTGCCTGCCGTCGAGGGTGGTATTTCGAAGCTCGTTCCGGTGATCCGTGATGGCGAGAAGGTGATCGCTGATTCCTTCGCCATCGCGCTCTATCTCGACGAGACCTATCCGGAGCGGCCGACCTTGTTTTCCGGCGACGGCGGCAAGGCGATGGCGCGCTTCATCGAACGCTGGTCGCAGTTGACCATCCATCCCTACATCAACACCGTGGCGGTCATGGACCTGCACGCCATGCAGGACGAGCCGAATGCCGCCTATTTCCGCCAGAACCGCGAGCAGCGCTTCGGCAAGCGGCTGGAAGAGGTGGTGGCTGGCCGCGACGCCGGACTAAACGCCTTCCGCGCCTCGCTGGAGCCATTGCGCTCGATGCTCGGCTACCAGCCTTTCATTGGCGGCGCCTCGCCACTTTTTGCCGACTACATCGTCTTCGGCGCGCTGCAATGGGCACGCATCGCCTCGCCCTACCGGTTGCTTGAGCATAGCGACATCGTGGCGCAATGGTTCGAACGCTGCCTCGATCTCAATGGCGGCCTCGGCCGCACGGTGGCGGCGGCGTAACCGCCAACCGCTTCCGAAATGCGACAAAGCGGGCGCGCTTGCGTCGCTTTGCACGCCTCATCGCTGCCTTGATCGAGGCCAAGAAGCAGCGGCCGGTGAATCCGGGCGACCACAACGAAGGCAATATAGCGGCATGACCTCAGGTCCGGATTTCTCCGACGACTTTCGCACCGGGCTGGAAACGCTGCTGCGCTGGCGCCGCGACGTCAGGCGCTTCAAGCCGACGCCGTTGGCCGACGGCACGCTGGAGCGGCTTCTGGAACTTGCCAGCATCGCGCCGTCCGTCGGGCTCAGCCAGCCCTGGCGCTTCGTCGTCGTCGAAAGTCCGGAGCGGCGCAACGCCGTGAAACGCTGCTTCGAGCGCTGCAACGCCGAGGCGCTGGCATGCTTCTCGGGCGAGCGCGCGGCGCTCTACGCGCGCCTGAAGCTGTCCGGACTCGCCGAGGCGCCCTGCCAGTTCGCGGTCTTCGCAGACCGCACAACGGGGCAAGGCCACGGCCTGGGCCGCCTGACCATGCCGGCGACGATTGACTATTCGGTGGTGATGGCGGTGCACACGCTGTGGCTGGCGGCGCGCGCGGAAGGCATCGGCGTCGGGTGGGTCTCGATCCTCGATCCGGCCGAGATGACCGAGATCCTGGACACGCCGCCCGAATGGACGCTGATCGGCTATTTCTGCGTCGGCTATCCGAGCGAGGAGCACGACATACCGACGCTGCAGCGCGAGGGCTGGGAGCAGCGGCGGCCGCCGGTGGTGATCAGGCGGTAGCGCCGGCTACCTCGCTTCATCCTCTTGCACCAGCCTGACACAGATTGGATCGCCCTCCTCCATGCGCGCGCATTGCCATTCCGGGCCAAAGCCGAAATCCTGCTTCAGCTGGGGCAGGAACAGCAGGGTCAGGGTGATGACGGTGAAAAGGACGGCCACGAAGAGGATGCCGGTGATGTCGCCGCGTTTGAGGTAAGGCCAGTTCATCGCCTTCGGCTCCGCTGCCGCGATGCTCCAGGACTTGGCGCCTGGGCCTGTGCAGCCGTCTAATTATCCCGCAAACCTCCGGCCTTGGCCAGAAGCCGCCTCCCCTTGGCAAGGACCGAAGCGGCTTGTATAGAGCCCGCCACTCCAATTCCCATTCTCAAAAAGCAAGGACGACCCAATGGCGATCGAACGCACCTTCTCCATGATCAAGCCCGACGCGACGCGGCGCAATCTCACCGGTGCCATCACCCAGATGCTTGAGGATGCCGGCCTGCGCGTCATTGCTTCGCGCCGGGTGTGGATGAGCCGCCGCGAAGCGGAAGGTTTTTACGCCGTGCACAAGGAACGTCCGTTCTTCGGCGAGCTGGTGGAGTTCATGTCCTCGGCGCCGACCATCGTCCAGGTGCTGGAAGGCGAAAACGCGATTGCCAAGAACCGCGAAGTGATGGGCGCCACCAACCCCGCCAACGCCGCCGAAGGCACCATCCGCAAGGTGCATGCGCTGTCGATCGGCGAGAATTCCGTGCACGGCTCGGACGCGCTGGAGACCGCCGCGCAGGAGATCAAGTACTGGTTCTCCGACACCGAGATCGTCGGCTGATCCGGCATCGCCAAATCTGATCAAAAGGCCGGCGCTTCGCCGGCCTTTTTTATCCGCCTCAGCTTCGGCCCCAAGATGGCGCGGTTCGAGGATCCAAGAAACGTCCCGTAGCGATCCTTCGCGCCCCCCTCTGTCCTGCGGCGTCAGAGGTCTGCCCTTGGTGAAACCTCAGCTCGCGGCGTTGAAGCGCAGGATGTCCTTGCCGTCCTTGTCGGTGATGGTGAGCTTGCCTGCATCGACATGGTAGGAGGCGGCCCTGGCCAGCGCCTCGAACAGCGCCTTCTCCTCGGCCATGACATCAGGCGCGCAGGCCTTGAAGGTCGAACCGATCTCGCTGATGGCGATCGTCGAACCGTCGACCTTCGCGGTGGCGAAATAGACGTTGCAGGGGCCGCTGCCGCCGGCCTTGCCGGCTTCGCTCACCCGGAACGTCGCCTGCGGCTCCGCAATCACGCCGATGCCGTCGATATATTCGACCAGCCAGCTCTGGCCGAGCAGGGCGCCGGCCGCCTTGTCGTCCGGCGCCACCATCTTCAGCATGATCGTCTGCGGCGCATCGCTCAGCGGGTCGACCTGATGGCGCGTATCGGAGATGAACATCAGCCTGTCGTCGACGGTAATGCGCGCCTGCAGCGCATAGGTCATGTTCGGGCGGATCACCTGGGGATCGAAGCTGATCTCGAACTTGATCGGCACCTGGCCAGCCGGCGCCACCTTGCGCTCGCCGATGATCGCCGCCGGCGCATCGGCCAGCGACACGTCGGCTAGCTGGACGGAGAGCACGGCATTGGGCGGCAGTGCGATGCGCTCGCGATACATCACCTCGCCCTTCAGGGTCTTTTCGGCGGCATTGGACATTTCCGGCACCGCCAGCATGCCGACGAGCAGCGGCACGAAACCGAAGATGAAGAATTCGGCGATCCTGTCCAGCATGACCTTGCTCCCCTAAACGCGCCAAACAGGCAAAGGCTGGAGCAGGATTGCGGTCAATGCATGGCTGCGACGAGCCTTATTCGCGCGGCGGTGCTTTCCAACGGCTGGTGGCCTTGTCGTCGGTTTCCTTGGCGTCGACCCACCCGCCCGCGGAGCCGTCGGCATGGTGCTCTTTCTTCCAGAAAGGCGCGCGAGACTTCAGATAATCCATCAAAAAGTTCGCGGCCTCGAATGCCGCGTGGCGATGCGCGGACGCCGTCACCACCAGAACGATGTTCTCGCCCGGCCGGACCTTACCGTGACGATGGATGACGGTGAGGCCGTGCAGCGGCCAGCGTTCGATCGCCTCGGCGGCGATGCGCGCGATCTCGGCCTCGGCCATGCCGGGATAATGTTCAAGCTCGAGTGCGGCGAGCCGGCCCTGCTCGTCGCGGCAGAGACCGGAGAACGTCACCACGGCGCCGATGTCGGCGCGGCCTTCGGTCAGCCTGGCGATCTCGGCAGCAACGTCGAAATCTTCGCGCTGGATGCGCACGACAGGCACCACCGCGCCGGACATGGTTTTCAGCCCCCGGTCATCGGCGGGAACAGCGCGATCTCGCGCGCGCCGGCGATCTTCTCGCGGTGCTCGACATGTTCCTGATTGATGGCGACGCGGATCACGTCCGGGTATTGCAGTGCGTGCTCATATTCCTCGCCGCGCGACTTCAGCCAGCGCAGCAGGTCGGCGACCGTGTCGATGCCGTCCGGCAACTCGACCTCCTCTTCCGGCTTGCCGATCCGCTCGCGCACCCAGGCGAAATAGATGAGCTTGGTTGCCACGTCACTCGTCCATGATGTGCTTCAGGCCGGCGCGGAAATAGTCATAGCCGGTGTAGAGCGTGACTAGGGCGGCGATCCACAGCAGCACCAGCCCGGTCTGCGTGGTCAGCGGGAAGATCTTGTCTCCGGCCGGGCCGGCAAGTAAGAAGGCGATGGCGACCATTTGGATGGTGGTCTTCCATTTGGCGAGCTGCGTTACCGGCACCGACACTTTCAGCGCGGCCAGATATTCGCGCAGTCCCGAGACCAGGATCTCGCGGCACAGGATGATGATCGCCGCCCATAGCGACCAGCCGGCGATGCCGGCATGGCGATCGGTGTCGGCGGCTAAAAGCAGCAGGCAGGTGGCGACCAGCAATTTGTCGGCGATCGGGTCGAGCATCTTGCCGATATTGGAGGTCTGCTTCCAGGCGCGTGCAAAATAGCCGTCGAAGTAATCGGTGATCGAAGCGAGCAGGAAAATGGCCAGAGCCAACCAGCGGGCGAAGTCGCTCGACTTCAGATGGCCCTCAAGGAAAAAACACAGCACGACCAGCGGCACCGCGAGGATGCGGGCATAGGTGAGCATGTTGGGCAGGTTGAACGCGCGCTGGGCCATATTTTTGGGACTCTTTCTGCCTGCGTACTCAAATCAGAAGCGAATGTGGGGGGTCAACAGAACAATTTCGATTGGCCAGCCGAAAAAGACCCGGGGCGTATCGAAATTCAGGTCAGGCCTGAATAGCGATACACCTCGTCAACTCTCGTGGAAATGATTGTAGACCAGCTTGGCCACCTGCTCGGAAATGCCGTCGACCTTGACCAGATCCTCGACTGCCGCACGGCTGACCGCTTTTGCCGTGCCGAAATGGAGCAGCAGTGCGCGCTTGCGGCCGGGGCCGATGCCGCTGATCTCGTCGAGCGGGCTCTTGACCATCTCCTTCTTGCGCCGCGCGCGGTGGGAGCCGATGGCGAAGCGGTGCACCTCGTCGCGCAGGCGCTGGACGAAATAGAGCACGGGATCGCGCACCGGCAGCGAAAACGAGTCCCTGCCCTTGACGAAGAAGCGCTCGCGGCCGGCGTCGCGGTCCTGGCCCTTGGCGATGCCGATGGCCACGACGCGGTCCTCGATGCCGAGATCGGACAAGATCTTGCGCACCGCACTCATTTGGCCCTGGCCGCCGTCGATCAGGATGACGTCGGGCCAGGCCGGGAACCCGCCATTGCTCTCGATGTCGTCTTCCGTCTCGCCCTCGGTGCCAGCGTTTTGCGGCGCATCGCCATGCTCCTTCAGCAGCCGCGAAAAGCGCCGCTCCATTACCTCGCGCATCATGCCGAAATCGTCGCCCGGCGTGATCTCGGTCGAGCGGATGTTAAATTTCCGGTACTGGTTTTTCACGAATCCTTCCGGCCCGGCGACGACCATGGCGCCGACGGCGTTGGTGCCCATGATGTGCGAATTGTCGTAGACCTCGATGCGCACCGGCGGCTTGGCCATGCCGAAGGTCTCGGCAAAACCTGTCAGCAGCCGCGCCTGCGTCGAGGTTTCGGCCAGCCGGCGGCCAAGTGCCTCGCGCGCATTCTGCAGCGCGTTGTCGGTCAGGTCCTTCTTCTCGCCGCGCTGCGGCACGGAGATCGACACCTTGCGGCCGGCACGGGTGGAGAGCGCCTCGGCCAGGAGCTCCTGCTCCTCGACGCCATGCGACAGAAGAACGGCGCGCGGCGTCGGCTTATCGTCGTAGAACTGCGCCAGGAACGAGCCCAGCACTTCCGATCCCTCCAACGCCGGATCGGCCTTGGGGAAATAGGCGCGGTTGCCCCAGTTCTGGCCGGTGCGGAAGAAGAACACCTGGATGCAGACCTGGCCGCCTTCCTGGTGGATGGCGAAGACGTCCGCCTCTTCCACCGTCTGCGGGTTGATGCCCTGGTGACTCTGCACATGCGACAGCGCCGCCAGCCGGTCGCGATAGATGGCGGCGCGCTCGAAATCGAGGTCTTGCGAGGCCTGCTGCATGGCGCCGGAGATTTCCGTCTTCACCTTCTGGCTGCGGCCCGATAGAAAATCCTTCGCCTCGCTGACCAGCACGGCATAGTCCTGGTGCGAGATCTCGCCGGTGCACGGGCCAGCGCAGCGCTTGATCTGGTAAAGCAGGCACGGCCGTGTACGGTTCTCGTAGAAGGAGTTGGTGCAGCTTCTGAGCAGGAAGGCGCGCTGCAGCGAATTGATGGTGCGCCCGACGGCGCCGGCCGAGGCGAACGGGCCGAAATAGTCGCCCTTGCGCGAGCGCGCGCCGCGATGCTTGTAGATGCCGGGCGAAACGTGGTCGCCGGTCAGCAGGATATAGGGGAACGACTTGTCGTCCCGCATCAGCACATTGAAGCGCGGCCGCAAGCGCTTGATAAGATTGGCTTCGAGCAGCAGCGCCTCGATCTCGGTGCGGGTGACGACGAACTCCATCGTCGCCGTCTCGCGCACCATGCGACCGATACGACTGGTGTGGAAGCGCCCCTGCGCGTAGTTGGTCACCCGCTTCTTCAGGCTGCGCGCCTTGCCGACATAGAGCACGTCGCCGGCCGCATTCATCATGCGGTAGACGCCGGGCGCATTGGGCAGCCGCTTGACCAAGGTCTGGATGACCTCGGCTCCGACCATGCCGTCGGCATCGCCGGCATGCGGGGTCCAGTCTATTGCGGTGAAGGCGACGTCGGGTGCGGCTGAAACGGCTTCCGGTTCGACGATCTCCTCGGCCGCATCGTCCTCGAGGTCGATGTCGGGGGGCAGATCGTCGGCGGCGCTGCGCTGCTTGTGTTTGTGGTCTGCGGGACTCATTCCACCATGCCTGTCACATCGGGCGTCTGCCATGCAAGATGCTGGCCGCCATCGAGCGCGATCATCTGGCCGGTGATCGAGCGCGCCGCCCAGAGATAGCGGATGGTGGCGCCGAATTCGGGCAATTCAGGGCCACGCTTCAGGATCAACCCATCGACCTGCGCGGCAAAATCGGCGTCCTCCTGGCGCGTGTTCTTGAGCGTCGGTCCGGGGCCGATGGCGTTGACGCGGATGCGTGGCCCCAGCGCCTGCGCCAGCATCTCGGTCTGCCTCCACAGCGTCGACTTCGACAGCGCATAGGAGAAGTAGCGCGGCGTCGGCCGCCAGACGCGCTGATCGATGATGTTGACGATCAGCCCCTCCTCGCCCTGCGGCAGCGCGCGGGCGAAGTTCTGCGCCAGAAGCGCGGGGGCCTTCACATGGATGGCGAAGTGGCGGTCCCAAACGGCCCAGTCGAAATCCTCGCTGCTGTCGTCGACGAACAGGGAGGCGTTGTTGACCAAAAGCGTGACCGGGCCGAGCGCTGCCTCGGCGCGTCCCACGAGGTCGCCGACCGCGTCCATGTCGGTGAGATCGGCGCCGACCACGGCGGCGCGACCGCCGGCATCCCGGATCCGCGCGGCTAGCGCCTCTGCCGCGGCAAGCGAACCGTTGGCGTGGATGGAGACGGCAAAACCATGCGCGGCGAGATCCTCGACGATCGCCTTGCCGATCCGTCTTCCTCCACCTGTAACCAGCGCCGTTCCGGCGGCTTCGTTCATCCTGTCAATCCTCAATCGCGGCCACGATTCCGGCCTCCGGCAAATTATGACGCGCCTAGGGGTTAAATGCCGTTTCCACCTGGGGCAGGATTGTGGCAAAGCGGCCCGATCGGCGTTTCGGCTCGGCCGAGACTCGGCCAATTGAACCGCAATATAGGGCGCTGGACTCCTTGCACCAAGCCGAGTGCGGTGCAGCATGGCAAGCGTGCTGACATCTCGCTGTTGCGAAGATGCAACGTCAAGGTTCAGCCTCATTCGCGCCGGGGAATGACCCAAGTTCAGGTTCGCTTCAGCCGCATTTTGACACGACATTTGGAACATACGAACGCCAGATCCGTTTCACCCCCCGGACGGGTCGATGGCGATCGTGAAAAACAAGCCTGTGTCCTGTGGCTTAAGGAGTAAAGAACAATGCAAGCCAATCTCAAATTCGCACGGCCGCTGGCTGTTGTGCTCGGGCTCTTCGCCCTTGGTGGAACTGCCTACGCGGCGGACGTGGTCTCGGAAGAGCCGCCGGCACCGGCAGCCCCGATTGCCGAACTTCCGGTCGCTTCCTGGGCCGGCCCCTATGCCGGTATCAGCGCCGGCTATGGCTTTAGTGGCCATGCCGATGCCCGTGACGCCGGCGTCGACGTGAAGACCAAGGGCTTCGTCGGCGGCGTCTTCGGCGGCTATCAGTGGCAGCAGGAGAACTTCGTGTACGGCGCTGAAGCCGATCTCGGCTACAACGGCGTAAAGGGCGACAGCGACGGCATCGACGCCAAGGGCGGCCTCGATGGCTCGCTGCGTGCCCGCCTCGGCTATGCCGTGACCCCGGAAATCCTGCTCTACGGCACCGGCGGTCTCGCCGGCAAGAACCAGAAGATCACGGATAGCGTCACCGGCACCGACGACAGCAATGCGATGTTCGGCTGGACCGCCGGCGTCGGCACCGACATCAAGATCACCGACAACGTGTTCGGCCGCGTCGAGTACCGCTACACCGACTACGGCGACAAGGACTTCGGCTCTCTTGGCAACGTCAAGGTCAAGGACAACCGCGTCACCTTCGGCGTCGGTATGAAGTTCTGATTGTCGTTCAAGCCACGACACGAAAAGCCGGGCCTCGCGCCCGGCTTTTTTGTGTCTGGACCCTCCCTTCCCTGCACCCGAAAAATTGCCGTTGCGCCCTTTCCCGCCTTGTGCCTATAGTTAGTACGTGGCTCGCACGAACAAACAGCTTTAGCTGTGACAACCCGGTGGAAAGCCCCGAGATAGGGGGCGGGCGCGCGGGAGGCGAGCCGGAACACTCGCTCAACAGGGGATAGGAACGTGAACCGCTTTAATAAACTTTCGGCCGCGGCGCTGGTCGCGGCATGCCTCGCGCCGGCTGCCCATGCCGATGACAAGCTGAGGATCGGCATCGTCACCTTCTCGACATCCGACGTCGACACCAACCAGATGGTCGACACCATGACCAAGGAAGCCCAGTCCAAGGGCTGGACGGTGGAAACGCTCAATGCCAATGGCGATCCCTCGCAGGCGATCACCAGCATCAAGCAACTGGCGACCAAGAAGGTGAACGCCATCATCGTCACCGTCTTCGATTCGACCGGGCTGGCCGCCGGGCTGCAAGCGGCGGCGGATGCGAAGATCCCGGTGCTTTCGGCCGGCGGCGGCATGGCCGACGGCATTGCGCTTTCGGCCAGCACGGGCGCCGCACCGCCGCTGATCGACCTGATGCTGAAGGATGTCGGCGACACCGGCACACTGCTCGACCTCACCTATCACCCCGGCATACCGTGCCGCGAGCGCGCCGATGCCTTCGATGCGGCGGTCAAGGCCAAGCCGGGGCTCCAGGCGACCTCGCACGAAATCAGCATTCCGGGTGCCGCCGAATCCTCGCAGGCCGCGACCAGCGCATGGCTCGCCGCTAACGCCAATGCCAAGGGGCCGTTCGCGATCTTCAATTGCTATGACGACAACGCCATGGGCGCGATCGCGGCCCTGAAGCAGAACGGCCGCAGCGACGTGAAGGTCTATTCCTTCAACGCCACCGCACCCGCCGTGCAGGCGGTCAAGGACGGCACGATGACCGCCACGCTCGGCGTCGACCTGACCTCGGCCGGCAAGATGCTTGTCGACCAGATCCCGGACATCCTGGCGGCCGGCGACAAGTGGCAGCCGAAATCCTTCGTGCCCGGCTACACGCTGGTCACCAAGGACAATGTCGACCAGTTCATGAAGGACAATCCGCAGTAAACGCTGCAGATTGACGGTCCGGCCGGGCAAGCCCGGCCGGACCCGATTTCCATCATGAACAGAGCTGTCATGTCCGCTGACCATTCCCTGCCCGAAACCTCCGCTCCGGCGGAGGGCGCCTTGCCGGTCACGCAGGTCGGGTCTCTCCCGCCCGGCACGCGCGACCGGCGGGCGCTTCTGATGCGCCTTCTCGGCACCTACGGCACCATCATCGTGCTCGGCTCGATGCTGCTGATCTTCTCGGTGCTGCAGCCGGGCACCTTTGCCACCATTGGAAATTTCCGCAACATCATCAACGACATGGCGATCGGCACCATTGTCGCGGCCGGCCTCACCGTGCCGCTGGTGGCCGGCGATTTCGACCTCAGCATCGGCTATGTCGCGAGCTTCTGCGGGCTGCTCGTGGTCGGGCTCTTGAGCTATAGCGGCCTGTCGATCCCGCTTGCCATCGTGCTTGTCGTCGGCCTCGGCACACTGATCGGCATCGTCAACGGCATCGTCGTTTCCAAGATCGGCGTGAATGCCTTCATCGCAACCCTCGGCACCGGCACCATCGTCGTCGGGCTGAACTACGCCTATTCAGGCGGCATTCCGCTGCAGCTCACGCAGAGCCGGGAATTCACCAGCATCGCCATCGGCCGCATCGCCGGCGTGCCGCATCTCGTCATCATCATGGCCGTGGTGCTGGCGCTGCTGTGGGTGATCCTCAACCGCACGGTGCAGGGCCAGCACATCAAGGCGATCGGGGTGAGCCCGGAATCGGCGCGCCGTGCCGGGGTCGCCGTCGACCGCAGCCGCATCGTCGCCTTCGCCATCGCCAGCACCTGTGCCGCGATCGGCGGCGTGTTGATGGCCTCCAATCTCGGCTCCGGACAGGTGACGGCGGGCGACAGCTTCATGCTGACCTCCTTCTCGGCCGCCTTCCTCGGCTCGGCGGCACTCAGGGAAGGCCAGTTCCACATCCTCGGCACGCTGATCGGCGTGCTGACGGTCGCGGTCGGCAACAATGGGCTGGCCATGATCGGTGCGCCGATCTTCACCCAGTTCCTGTTCACCGGCTCGCTTCTGGTCGTCGCCGTGGCGCTCGGTGGCATCGGCCGCCGCTACGGACGGGGGTAGCCATGGGCCAGGCTTCGCTGCTTTCGCTCCGCCACATCTGCCGCAGCTTCGGCGGCATCCAGGCGCTCGACAATGTCTCGCTCGATATCGCCAGGGGCGACATCATCGGCCTGGTCGGCGACAATGGTGCCGGCAAGTCGACGCTGATCAAGATTCTGGCCGGTGCGCATGATCCGACCTCCGGCGAGGTGATCCTCGAAGGGCGGCCGCAGAAACTGTCGCCACCAGCCGAGGCGCAACGCCTCGGCATCGAGACGGTCTATCAGGACCTGTCGCTGATCGGCACCTTCACCGCGGCCGAGAACTTCTTCCTCGGCCGCGAGCTGGCGCTTGGCCGTGGCCCGGCGTTGCTGCGCTGGATCCGCCGCAAATCGATGGGCGACACCGCGATACGAGGCCTCGAGCAACTCAACATCGACATCCCCGGCGTGCGCAGCAAGCCGGTCGACCGCATGTCCGGCGGCCAGCGCCAGCTGGTGGCGATCGCGCGCGGCGCCTTCTGGGGCCACAAATTGCTGCTGCTCGACGAGCCGACCGCCGCACTTGGCGTGCGCGAATCGCGCGAAGTGCTCGACCTCATCCGGCGGCTTGGCGCCCAGGGGCTGACCATCGTCATGGTCACCCACAATCTCGATCACCTCTGGCAGGTGTGCAACCGCGTGGTGGTGATGCGCCGGGGCCGCAAAGTCGCCGATCTGGCCAGCGCCGTCACCAACATGGAGGACGTCGTCGCCTACATCACCGGCGCCAGGGAAGCGATGACGCCCCGCTCCGCCATCGCGGAGGCTGGCACATGAGCGCGACCGACACGATGACGCTGCGCCGGCTGCTCGCCGACGCTCCCAATCGGTGGGGACATTGGGGCGCCGAGGACGAGATCGGCGCGCTCAACTATCTCACCGCCGACGAGGTCAAGCGCGGCCTGGCGAGCGCGCGCCACGGCCGCACCTTCACGCTCGGCGTGCCAATCGCCACCCATGAGGGCGATGCGGTGTTTCCCGGCCGGTGGCCGGCCAAGCATTTCATGGTCGCCGACAAGACCGGCTTCGAGAACGGCCACTGGCACCCGCTGCCCGGCGGCCTCGAATTCGCCGACGACTACGTCACCGGTTTCGCGCAGGCCGGCACGCATTGCGATGGGCTCGGCCATATGTGGTTCGACGACACGCTGTGGAACGGCTTTCCGGCATCGAGCACCAATGGCGGCATGACGAGGGCCGGCATCATGCCGATCGCCGAGCGTGGCATCGTCGGCCGCGGCGTGCTCATCGACATTGCCCGCTTCCGCGGCAAGCCGGCGCTGGAACGCGCCGAGACCTTCACGCATCTGGACCTGATCGAGTGCGCACGGGCGCAAGGTGTCGAGATCCTGCCGCGCAGCATCCTGCTTGTCCGTACCGGCTGGGTCGGCGCACTGGCGGCGGGGCACGAGAGGATTGGCGAAAACTATTGGGAGCCTGGGCTGACCTTCAGCCTCGATCTGGTGCGCTGGTTCGACGAGATGCAGATCCCCAGCTTGGTCACCGACACGCTGGCCAACGAGACGACCTACGAGCCGGAGACCGGGCTGATGCTGGTGCTGCACGCGGCACTGATGCGCAATCTGGGCGTCGTCTTCACCGAGATGGCGTCGCTCGATGCGCTGGCGGCCGACTGTGCCGCCGACCGCCGCTACGAAGGTTTTTATTGCGCGAGCGCCGCCAAGGTCAGCAAGGGCACCGGCGGCTCGGCAAATCCAGTGTTCATCAAATAGACGGAAATGGCTTCATGACTTCTGCAGAAACGCAGCTTTGCTTCCTGCCGGCCACGGAACTGGCCGAGCGCATCCGCCGCCGCGACCTGTCGCCTGTTGAAGTGACCGAGGCGTATCTGCGCCGCATCGAAGCGCGCAACCCGGTGGTCAACGCCTACACGCTGGTGCTTGGCGACGAAGCGATGGATGCCGCGCGCGTCGCCGAAAAGGAGGTGATGGCCGGCGGTCCGCTCGGTCCCCTGCATGGCGTGCCGGTCGGCATCAAGGATCTCGACGACGTCGCCGGCGTGCCGACATCGATGGCCTCGCGGGCCGTCAAAAAACGGGTGCCGAAGACCAGCGCGGCGGCGGTCGAGCGCCTGCTCGGCGCGGGTGCCATCGTGCTCGGCAAGACCAACACGCCGGAGTTCGGCCACAAGGGCATCACCGACAATCTGCGCTTCGGACCGACCAGCACGCCGTTTGCGATCGGCTACAATTCCGGTGGCTCGTCAGGCGGCAGTGCGGCGGCGGTGGCCGACGGCATGGCGGCGCTGGCGCAAGGCACGGACGGCGGCGGGTCGGTGCGCATCCCCGCCTCGTTCAGCGGCTGCGTCGGCTTCAAGCCGTCCTTCGGCCGCATCCCGTCGGTGACGCGTCCCGACGGCTTCCTGTGGGGGCATCCGCTGGTCCATATCGGACCGCTGACGCGCACCGTGGCCGATGCCGCGCTGATGGCCAAGGTGATGGCCGGCCCGCACAGCCGCGACCCACTCAGCCTGCCCGACGACGGCGTCGACTATGTCGGCGCCGTGCAGGCGCCGGCGCGAAAGCTGCGCGTCGCCTACAGCCCACGCCTCGGCAATTTTCCGGTCGACCGCCAGGTCGCCGCCGTGATTGCCGACGCGGTCGAGGCGATGCGGCAGGGCAGCGTCGAGGTCAATGAGGTCGAGCTCGATTTCAAGGCCGACCACAAGGAGCTCGCGGCGCTCTGGGTGCGCACGATCTCGATCCACTATGCGGCGATCGCCGTCTACTGGAAGCAGGAAGGCATCGACCTGATGGGCGAACACGCAGCAGTGCTGACGCCGCAATTCTTGGCGATGCTGGAGGGCGCCTACAAAGTGTCGGCGGTCGAGCACGCGCTCGACGACCAGTTGCGCACCGGTGTCAGCGACGGGCTGGAAGACGTGTTCGAAACGCATGATCTGATCGTCTCGCCGACGCTCGCGGTTCCACCGGTGAAGAACGCGACCGACGGCAACACGATCGGCCCGACCTCGATCAATGGCGAGGTGGTCGATCCGCTGATCGGCTGGTGCATGACCTACCCGATCAACTACACCGGCCACCCGGCGATCTCGGTTCCGGCCGGGCTGACGCCACAGGGCCTGCCGGTCGGGATGCAGATCATCGGGCCGCGCCATGCCGACGAAAGCGTGCTGAACATGGCCGCGCGCTTCGAGCGAATGCGGCCCTGGTTCGGGAGTTTTCCGGGGCTGACGGGGAGGTAGGGGCGGCGGCGCTGGTTCTCCCTTCTCCCCCTGTGGGAGAGGGTGGCCGAGCGAAGCTCGGACGGATGAGGGGTGTTGGAAGGATCGCTACGCTGAATAACTAAACGCTTAAAATCCATCGATATTTTGACGCCGCGTTTCTTCCGGCACCCCTCATCCGTCTCGGCGCTTCGCGCCGATCCACCTTCTCCCACAAGGGGAGAAGGGAAAGGCTAGATCGGCAGTTGCAGCAGCTCGGAAATCACCAGCCCCGCTGCGCCCAGCAGCGCGGCGCCATCGCCCGCGTCGCCGGCGATGAATTCGATCTGGCCGCCCGGTCGCGCCGGCACCATGGCGCGGACGTGGGCGGCGATGGCTTCGAGCAGGCGCTCGCCGCCGAGCACGACATCGCCATGCAGGATAAAGATGTTGGGCGCCACCGTCTGCTGCAGATTGGCGATGCCGACGGCGACGTTGCGGGCATAGCGGTCGAGCAGTTTCTCGGCGCCCGGCACCTGACGCGCCGCCATGTCCGCGAGACGGCCGGAATCGATCAGCTCGGGTTCGGGCAGGCCCGCACTGGCTGCTTCGCGCCGAAGCCAGCTCAGCGTCGCGATGGTGTCCCAGCAGCCGCGCCGGCCGCAGCGGCAGAGTTCGCCGTCGAGCTGCACGAAGGTGTGGCCGAGTTCGCCGCCGGCGCCCGCCGTGCCGCGATAGAGATGACCGTCGAAATAGAGCGCGCCGCCGAGCACCTCGCCAGTGAAGACGACGGCGAATTGCCTGACGCCGCGCCCGGCGCCGAACCAGCGATCGCCGAGCAGCAGGGCGCGCGGATGGTGGTCGAGCTTGACCGGCAGGCCGAAGCGGCGGCCGAGCTCGTCGGCGAGCGGATAGCGGTCGAGCGCGGGCGCCAGGTTGACGGTGACGATCGAGCCGCGATCGGTGTCGACCATGCCGCCGACGCCGACGCCGATACCGAAGGGCGTGCGCCGCGCCTTGGCCAGCGTGTCGC
The DNA here is from genome assembly GCF_057784325.1 of Mesorhizobium sp. CNPSo 4689. Classification (NCBI taxonomy): domain Bacteria; kingdom Pseudomonadati; phylum Pseudomonadota; class Alphaproteobacteria; order Hyphomicrobiales; family Phyllobacteriaceae; genus Mesorhizobium; species Mesorhizobium sp. CNPSo 4689. The sequence continues at coordinate 7,438 of NZ_JBWLUZ010000026.1, read as the reverse complement.
CTACACACTCAGCAATCGTCTCGATGATCGGCTGGACTGGCCCCCTGCCGTCGGGCAGCGCCATCTTGCGCTCCACCTCGATCTTGCCGTCGAGCGTCGACACGCAGGCATGCACCGCGTCCGGCATCAAGAGCACGCCGCAGATCGGACGCGCATTGGGCGAGAACCACAGCGGCCGCGCCGGCTTGCCGCCGCCGGGATTGGCGGGGATGGGATCGCTTTCGACCAGCACCTGGTCGTCGATCAGCGGCTGCACGATGCCGGAGATGGTGGTGCGGTTGACGCCGGCAAGCCGCGCCAGCTCGGCGCGGCTGGTCGGCCCCATGTCGAACAGGGTCTGCAGCACGCGGCCGCGATTGGTCGAGCCGACCATCGAGGACGACAGCAGCGCCTTGCGCGGCCGCCCTGCCCGTTCGACGCCGGCGCCATCGCCGGGCGGCGTGAACATGCCGTTGCGTGCGCCATTCGGGCTGTCGTCGTCGGTTATGTTCATTACAAAGGGTTCACGCCGCCATTCTTAAAAACCTTTCTAGCCCAAGAGCTTGCCGGTTTCGAGAACTTTGTACGAGCGGGCAACAAACTTGGCCGTTCAGGCAGGTGCGCATTCGCTCCGACCTCAGGGCGTATCGGCAGAATTCGACGGAGCTTGCTGAAAACCCTGATGAGCGGGAAGCGACTGCAGCCGGTCGAGCCATTTCACCCGCGAGCGCATGAAGACCTGCGCGTCTGGTTGGTATTCGCCCGGGTCGGTCATCGTGGCGGCGTGGACGTGAATTTCCGAAGGCCATTTCCGGGAGCGGAAATAGAGCCTTGTGCCGCAGGACGAGCAAAATCCCCGAAATGTTCCGGGGGTGCTCTCGTAATGCACAATTTCGCCGGTCCAGTTCAGATGCTCCGGCTTCATGCCCAGGAAGGCCGTGACGGGGGAGGACGTGGCGCGCTGGCAATCGGCGCAGTGACAGACCAGGTTGCGCGTCAAGGCTCCGGAGTAGGTCCAGGTGACTGCCCCGCACATGCAATTTCCCGTAAGATAGACCATCGCACCCTCTCCTCGCCGTGCGCCCCTCGGCAACATTGACCTGGCGGAGCCCAGAATGCGCTGCGCCATCTGTTCAGGCGCGCTTCTTTGCGACCTTGGCGGGTTTTGATTTTGGTGGAAGCGTGCCGACGAATGCCAGTGCGAGATCGACCCAGCCGCCAAGATCGGCTTTTGTCGCTGTGCCTTCCGGCGCGACATGGACGTAGCCTTCCATCGAACGCCCGCCCATTTCCATAGGGCGTGCATGCGGACGTGCGACCGCAGCGTCATGCGCGGCCTTGCCGACGCGGACCAGCAGCCCGCGCTTCGAGGTTCCGACGAGCATGTTTCCGTTGACGAGAAAGCAGGTGCCGCCGAACATCTTCTGCTCGGTGAAGGCGCGCTGGCCAAGGGCGGCGCGCAGACGCTCGAGCATGGGATCCGCTGTGCTGCTGGTCGTGGTGACTGATCTCGGCATGCTCACCGCCCGTGTGCGATTTGCAGGGCGACAGGCAAGCACGAAAACGGTCAATATGGAAGTGGAGCGCGGCGGCCAAGCTGCCGATCTCCCCCTCGTGGGGGAGATGTCCGGCAGGACAGAGGGGGGCGCGAAGGAACTCGATCGTCGACCCCTCTCGATGTGGGGATGCTTCCAATAGGCAGGCCGGCGGGACAGCGCCCCCCTCTGCCTTGCCAGGCATCTCCCCCACAAGGGGGGGAGATCGGCAGCTTCTACCCCGGCACCGCGCCCTTCAGCTCCGGGAACTTCTCGTCAAAGCGCGCCGCCCAGCGGGTCAGCCGGCCGCGACCCTTTTCCCATTTGCCGGCGAAACGCAGCGCGAGATAGCCGAGGCAGGCGCGCAGCGCCATCTGGCCGGCGGTGATCTTCTTCGGCAGTTTCGGCGGGTTGGCGTTGAGCAGGTCGAGGGCTGCGGTGATCTTTGCCCACTGGCGGTCGAGCCAGGGCTGATAGACCATCTCCTCCGCCCGCGTGCGCCGCTCATAGACCATCGACAGTGCGCAATCACAGATGCCGTCGGCCATGGCCTCCAGCACCTCGGCCTCGAGCCGCTTGTCGGAATTGCGCGGAAACAGTGCGTTCTTCGACAGCCGGTTGAGGTGCTGGGTGATGGCACGGCTGTCATGGATCGAGCGGCCATCGTCGAGCACCAGCACCGGGATCTTGCCGAGCGGATTGGCTGATATCAGATCGGCTGGCTTGTCTTCGGTCTTCACAGGCACGAGATCGACGGCGATGCCGGCATAAAGCGCCGCCATACGCACCTTGGAGCTATAGGGGGACGTGGAGGCGTAGAGCAGCTTCGGCATGATCGGTTCCCTGTTTGCGGACCGGCACTGTCGACCGGGCGCCCTGCCCGCGCAACAAGCCAGAAAGAAAAAATCCTGCCGCCAGGCATTGGCGCTGCCTTCGGCGATCGAGAGCGCCTGGGCGTCTACACGGAAGTGTTAGTAGTGAAGGTTGTGGGCTAGATCTCGCGTTCGCCGACTATGCGGCCGGCCGCGATCCGGTGCTTGAAAAGGCTCTCGCGATGGCGAGGTAGACCGGGCTTCTTGCCCGTCTTTCACAGCAACAAAAAAGCCCCGCCGGACTTCGCCGTGTGGCGAAGTCCTGGGAGCTGCGAAAGATATTACGTCCGCCCCTCTTTTCGTGCGCCTCAACACCGGTGCGGAGAGCGCGGTGCATCCAAGGCACCCGCCCTCATGTCCCGGTACTGTCCCCGGCGCGCGAAGAAACGCGATTACTTCTTCGCGGCCTTCGCAGGCGCCTTCTTGGCCGGCGCGGCCTTCTTCACCGGTGCCGAAGACTTCGCCGCGGCTGCCTTGACCGGAGCCTTGGCTGGCGCTGCTTTCTTCGCCGCAGGTTTCGCCGCAGCCTTTGCAGCCGGCTTCTTGGCAGGTGCTGCCTTCTTTGCCGGTGCAGCCTTGGCCTTGGCCGGTGCTGCCTTCTTCACTGCGGGTTTCGCCGCGGCCTTTGCAGCCGGCTTCTTAGCCGGTGCTGCTTTTGCCTTGGGCGCTGCCGCCTTCGGCTTGGCAGCGGGTGCTGCTTTCTTCACTGCAGTCGCGGCCTTCGCCGCTGCTGCTTTTACTGGTGCTTTCTTTGCCGGTGCCTTGGATGCCGGCGCTTTGGATGACTGCTTAGCCATGCGATGCCCCTTGCGTTGTTGCCGATGGCCGTTAGTGACCCGGCGTGTCATGCTTATCTGACTCGCGCGTGTCTAGCCAGCGAAGCATTACATTGATTTTAGCAGATTAAATTTCGGTTACGAGCGCAATGCGAGCGTGCTGATCGTCGAAGAATTTCGTCATGCATCTTTGATCTCGCAACGAAGTTCTGCGACGGAAATTCTTCGCGCTCTATCTTGGTCGATCTTGTCGACGCGCTCAGGGTTTTTCGAGCAGCTTCGACCGCAGACATCGACTGCGCGTTGCGAAGATCATGCAGAGTTTCCGGATCACTCGCTTTGTCTTGCCCGTGCGACGAACAGAGGAAAGGACGAAAGCAACACGACAGCCGCGACGTCGCATCATCTTGCGGCATGAAATGAAAAGTGAGCTTTATGCTCACATTTTCTGGAGATCACGGCGCTCGCGAAAGAATGCATTCCAGCCGACATCGTCAGACCGGAAACCATATTATGATCAGGCGCTTAGCGGCTCGAGCACCGCCTGCAGCCGGCGCGAAGGCTCAGTCTGGTGGAGATGGACGGCGAAAGTGTCCCATGGCGGCGCGATGGAAATCTGCGAGAGCATGCGCCCGACTTCGCCGCGATGGAGCCGCCATGGATGATGACATGGGTCAGCATCTCCTGGCGCGACATCGATCCCTTGTCGCCGTCGGTGAAGACGAACGCCACGGGCTCGGACAGATGGTCCGGGGCGACGGTTTCCAGATAGTCCAGATACCAGCGACCCATTGCCGCGACATCGGTGCGTAGCGCGTCGAGCGCGGGCGTGTCCTCGGTGTTGTCGGCGCTGCAGCCGTGGCGAGCGCCGGTGAGATGCGCCGCAAATATTTTTGACACGACGAGGTTGTGATTGAGGAGACGGGTCGCGACGAGGCGCTCCTTGCCGTGTGTATGTGAGTCGAGGCTCGCGAGTTTCTCCAGCAACTCGTCATCGGCCCAGGCCTGGTAGGCGAAGAGGCTGCGAAGCAAAACCAGTGCGCTCATGGTCGGTATCCCTTTTCCATGAATGTGAGTATGTTGTTTATATTCTTGCGGAGACGGATCAGACATGTCTACTCGCATTGCAAAGCCGCGCTCGCGCATGCGCAAGGAGCCGAGCCAGGCGCGTTCCAGGGCAACCGTCGAGGCGATCATCGAGGCGGGTGCTCGCGTTCTGAGCGATCTCGGATGGGCCGGTTTCACCACCAACAAGGTGGCCGAGGCGGCCGGTGCCAGCATCGGCTCGCTCTACCAGTATTTCCCCGACAAGCTTTCGCTTGTCGAAGCGATCCGGCGCCGGCACTTCGATCAGGTCCTCGCGGTTATCAGCGATGCGGCAGCCGACGAGAAACCGCTCCGGCAATTCGCGCGCGAACTCACGCGCGGCATGATCGCGGCGCACAGCATCCATCCGACGCTGCACCAGGTGCTGCTCGACGAAGCACCAGGCGATCGCGGCTCAAGGGCCGCGCATGCCGCTTTCCAGTCGCGCTATCTCGAACACTATGCGGCTGCCGTGGCGCAGTATCGCAGACGCACGAAAGACACCGAGACCGTGACGCGCGTGTTGTCCTCCGCGGTCGAGGGCGTGATCCACAATGCGGCGCGACGCGGCATGCTGGAGGCGCCGGAATTGCAGAAGCAACTCGTCGATCTGATCTGCGCTTACCTGTCCGGACAGCACAGAGCCGCGCCGCGGTGAGACAGCGGGAGCGTCACGGCCGGTAGCCGAGGCATATGGCTCCGAGGGCGACGACGGCGCAGGCGCCAACGCGCCTTGGCGTGAGCATCTCGCCAAGGAACAGCCGCCCGATGAAGGCGGCGAAGACGACGCTGGTTTCGCGGATCGCCGTGATCGGACCGGCCGGCCCCAGCGCAAAGGCGGCGACGACGACGCGATAGGCCAGCAGCGCGAACAGACCGCCGCCCAGCGCCTTCCAGGTTTCAGGCGCGCCGAGGTCGACAGCGAGCCTGCCGCGCATGGCGATGAAGGTCGCCGGTAGCAAGGCGCCGTAAAACACCAGCACCCATGCCGTGTAGGCGCCGCTGTCTTGCGCCGCGCGAACGCCGATCGCGTCGACAGTCGCGTAGGCGGCGATGATCGCTCCGGTCGCCAGCGCACAGAGGATAGATGTCGTCGACGCCCTCCCCCTGCCCAGCGAAAGACCCATTATGCCGCCGGCAACAAGCGCGACGCCGACGATCTCCGGCATGGTCAGCTGCTGGTCGGCAAGAAAGAAGCCGCCGAGCGCAACGAGCAGCGGCGCGCTGCCGCGGACGATCGGATAGACCTGCCCCAGCTCGCCATATTTGTAGGCGGCGACCAGGAACACGCTGTAGCCGACCTGGAGGCAAGCCGAGAGCACGACATAGGGCCAGGCCGCCGCCGCCGGGAGCGCATGGAAAAGGGCGAAGGGGATGGCGACCAGCGTGCTGGAAAAGCTCATGACGGTGACCGTCCACAGCCGGTCGGCCCCGGTGCGCAGGAAGGCGTTCCAGCTGGCATGCAGGATGGCCGCGAACAGCGCCAGTCCGACGACGGTCGCGCTCATTGCGGCACGCTCGCAGCGGCGATGATGGCGGCTGCAGCCTTGCGGGCATTGCCGATGGCCGGCTGCCCCATCTGCGCCATCAGCGTTGCGCCCTCGATCAGCATCAGCAAGGCGGCGGCCGCGCCTTCGGCCCGGTCGGGCGGCATCACATGCTCGAGGATTGCCTGCATGCGCGATCTCAGGCCGTTCTTCTGCCTGGCAACTGCCTTGAACACCGGATGCCCGGGATCGCCGAATTCAGCCAGCGCATGCGCGAACAGACAGCCGTGGAAGTCGGCGCTGCGAAACCAGCGCTCGTGCCAGTCGAAGATTTTTGAGATTTTCTGCTCAGGCGTGATGCCCTCTTGCTCGAGCCGGTCGAGCTGACGGTCGAAACGCCCGGCGCGATAGTCCAGCACCTCGACGATCAGCTCGTCCTTGCTGGGAAAGTGGCGATACATCGTCATCTTGGCGATGTCTGCCTCGGCGATGATCCGGTCGATGCCGGTGGCGTGGAAACCGCCCTGCTTGAACAGCGCATAGGCGGTGTCGATGACATGCTGGCGTTTGCCGGAAGCGGATGAACGCGTCATGTGATCACCAAGTGATGAGACAGGTCTGTCTCTTTTTAGATGATGATGGCGCTTTCTGTCAACTGGCAGGGGGTTCCACGATTCAGGTCGGCGCTGCCCCTCACCGTATAGTGACGGGGAGAGGGGCGACGTCGCCCGCTTTCGCCAATTGCCAGCGGTCAAGAATAGGGAGCCGACAGTGTGGCCAGCCCCCTTCTCCCCGTCACTACACGGGGAGAAGGTGCCGGCAGGCGGATGAGGGGCGGCGCTAGCGTTAGCGATTGGCAGCCTCTGACCGAACAGCGCAATCATGCGTCAGAAGCAGTAGCCTCAGCGCGTGGCGACCACGGCGACGCCGGCGCCGATCATCACGCCGCCCGCCGCCCGGTTCACGCGACGCACGATCCTGGGCGTGCGCAACAGGTTGCGGGCGCGCGCCGCAAGGATGACGTGGCCGCCGATCACCACCACCTCGACAGCCAGGATCACCGCCATCAGCACGCCGACGTGTCCGGGGGTGAGCGATGCGCCTACCACATTCGGCAGCAGCGCGACGTAGAACAGCGGCATTTTCGGATTGCCGAGGTTGAGGGCGATGCCTGTGGCGAAGATCGTCAACAACCCGCGCCCGCCCGAACGGGCTGCAGTTCCGGCACAACGGGGACCGCAGTCCACAGCCTGACGCCCATCCAGATCAGGTAGGCCGCTCCACCATAGCGAAGCACTGTCATGACCACCGCCATCTTGGCGGCGATGACCGACAGGCCGAAGGCGGCGAGCACCAGAAAGATGAGGATGCCGACCACAGTTCCGGCACCATAGGCGATGCCCGATGCCGCGCCGCCGGAGATCGTGCGGGCGACGATCGTCATATTGTCAGGGCCTGGGCTGGCGGCAAACACGAAGAAGGCGGCCGCAAAGGCAAGGAGGGTCACAAGATCCATGACGGTACCCGAAACGGTTGTTGCTCTCGGGCGTTCAGACTAGAGCGGGATGAACTTAGGTTGGGCATATCCGGCTTCAGTGAAGTAATTTTGGCATTCGTTTGAAGTGACGGTGCCAAGGATTTGGCCGATAGCGCCACAGACGGTTTCGACTGTTCGCTTGGCAGCCTTGCGCAGCCAGTGCTTG
>NZ_JBWLUZ010000025.1:0-86053 GCF_057784325.1 Mesorhizobium sp. CNPSo 4689 | reverse complement strand
CGATTTACAATCCAGTTTCGGGGTCGGCTTGCTGCCAGCCTTCATATGAGCTGCAGAACACGAGGTTGCAGCCTGAGCGGTGGCCACCTTTTTCTTCTCTTTCGCAACAGCTGCTCCGGTGGCGGCCAATACCATTGCTACGCCAAAGACAACGAGTTTCATTGAAAACGCCCTCACCCTGCACAATCCGAAATGATTGCGCCTAGTTAACGTTACGTCAACCATATTTTGTCCGCAACGACGGCGAATAGTGCCAGTAAAAAGAGCCCGCCACCGAAGCAGCGGGCCAACTGGGTTTCTCAGAACCCAGTTTCAGTCGCGGTCGGGCTGTTCGCCGTTCGCCCTGATTGTTTCAAGCGTCGCAGCCCCTGCCTTAAAGCTTCGCTAGACCTCGGCTCACAGCGTCACCAACACTTCCTGCGACTTGAGGTCGTCCGGCCACATGACGGTTTCGCCAAAGTCGTCAGGGCAGTACCCTTCAGCGTCGTGGCCGTCCTCGTCGTCGCAATCGTCCTGCTCCAAGTCGAGCGTGTCACCGGGACCGCCGCGATCAGCCCAACCTAGCGACGGCTCGTCGTCTGCGGTCTCCTCCAGATCGCAATCGGCCTCCATGAGATCCAGCGCCGTTATTAGGCTCATGGCGCGGTCCAGGAGGTCGTTCAGACGTGTTTCGACCGATTGGCGCCACAGACCGGGGGTCCATACCCTTCGGCATTCCTAGAGGCTGCAGGCGGCCTGAAAATCGTCCCATGATCTGCATTTCCTCGGCAGCAGGCATAGCTTCGCCGGCTGCCGGAAACGATGGTTTCGGCATTGTAGTTGCTCCTTGAGCATGCTTAGTAACAGGGTTACTAAATGAACGCTGCGCAGTGCAAAATGGCGAGGGCGGCAATTGGCCTCGGCGTGCGAGAATTGGCGGTGAAAGCCGACGTGTCGCCCAACACAATTGCTCGTCTTGAGCGCGGCGAGGCAATGCGGGAAAGCACGGTTGAAGCCATCCGCCGCGCCCTCGAATCGGCCGGCGTCGAGTTCATCGCCGAGAATGGCGGCGGCGCCGGTGTGAGGCTGAGGAAGCCGTGAGGCTGATCAAATCATTGGTGGGACTGGTCAGAATGACTTGGGCGGCACGTACAGGCAGATCGTAATGTCAGGGTTGCTAGATGGTTTTTGACGATGCCGGCCTGCTTTTTGGGCATGGCACCAATGGAAACGCATGTCGTGTGACTGACGCACCCTGCCGTCCGCGTAAGGTAGCAACTCGCCGGACGGCACCTTGAAGCCCTTGATTGTTTCCTGAACGGTGCCATCTGCCATCGGCTCGCAATGCTCGTCCTTGCAGCACTGTTTTTCATACCAGCTATCATCATGTGCCCATGCCAACGGCATTCCGAAAGCGCAGGCGGCGGCGATGATAGCGCCCAACCCGGATGCGCCACAGCGCCCGCTCCATGGCCAGATCATGATTTACATTAGGCTTGTCTGATATGATGGCGCAAGCTGGGCAGTGTTCTGCTGATACCGAATGGCGTTGGCCGGTTAGCGCCGCTTCACCTTCGGCGTGATCTCCTCGATCTGCGCCTTAACGCCGTCCTGGACCATCGCCTGTTCAAGCGCCTCTGCTTCTACCTTGTCCTTGGTCGTTAGAACCGTGCGCCAGTGCGGCTTGTCGAAAACGCTCACAATATAGGTGGTCACCGGCACCTGTCAGCTAAAGCCCGCGCCTCGCGCGCGCCTAAGCCCAGGGGGGTTCCGCGATCACACCATAGGCGTCTGCATCTCGATTATATTAGCTTGTGCTTGCGGACCTTTCCGCCTGCGGGCCATAAACCCTCTTCACCGCGAGGATTCCCGTCATGGCTAGAGAAGGTTCTCTGAGAAGATCGACATGGTGTTGACTAGGGCTCGGCGGCTCGGACGAAAGATCCTGCGCTGGCTGGAGGGAGACAGCCGATCCCAACAGCTCAGAGACGAAGTTCTGTTTTGGAGAAACTGGTTCTCCACTCAGGGGTCTTTCTGGCCAGAGGACTACAAGGAACGACTTGATCCCAATTTGCCAATTCAGGATCACGTTGGGCGATATGTGGATAGGTTGACGACTAACCCAGTTTACATCCTCGATGTCGGCGCGGGCCCCTTGACGAAGCTCGGCAAAGTGCATGCTTCGAAAGAGATCATAATTACTGCGACTGACCTGCTAGCAGCAGAATATGATCAAATTCTAATAGAGTTCGAGATCCAGCCTCTTGTACGAACAGTCTTTGGCGATGCCGAAAATCTTGTCACCCAATTTGGCGATTACAGATTCGACATCGTGCATGGACAGAATTGTATAGACCACACGGCTAGTCCTCTCAAGGCAATACAACAGATGCTCTCGGTCACAAAGCCTGATGGTTTCGTCGTGCTTTATCATGCTGAAAACGAGGGAAAAACGGAATCGTACAAGCAGTTGCACAAGTGGGACTTCACCTGTGAGAAAGGACATTTCGTTATCAGAGGGCCTGGCCCGGGTGGGGATTCGGTGGATGCCGCTGACGCGCTGGCCGCGGTGGGGCATGTTGAATGTAGCTTGGACGACGGCGCGGTGCTTGTTGCAATCCGAAAGTATCCGCAAAGACCCCGGTGACACCCGGACCGAGCCTCCGTTGAAGGGGTTCGCCGCAACGGAGGATTATATTCCTGATCTCGATGGCACTGGCAAGCGGTGGGAGCGGCCATTCGTCCTTTGTTCACCATATTAGCGCTCGCTCATAGAGGTCAGGCATACTCACGGTTGCGACTCTGGGCTCATCCGATTTGAGGGGAACCAAACTCCCCCGTTCTGCCAAGTTGGCAGCGACGCAAGCCGGCCTGTAGCCTCGCCCGCCGGCGAACTGTGTCTCTCCGTTTGTCGGCAGGTCCGGCGATCGAGCCCAGCCAAACCCGCCCCGGTCTCGCCGGGCCGCGGTCGCCGGGCCGCAGCAACCCTAGATTTTGTTCACATCTGCCGGCATCATCGGGGCATGATGAGCATCGAGGACGACATCGCTAGGGTCGAGCAGCACATCCACCAGCAGCGGATAGCCCATCAGCTAGAGGTAATTGCTCAGGCAGAGGAAACCGGCCTGTCGTCAGATAGGGCGCGCGTATTCCTATTGCTTCTGAATCAAACGGTGGGCATGAGCCGCGACCATCTGGCCAGGCTTCTGTCGGATCAGGCAATGGGGCGCGGCGGTGAGGCCTTTGGCCCCGACGGATTTAGGCCCTCAGTCTTAATTGAGCGAGTTCTAATATGCCTATAGCTTAGGCAGCGCGGGGAAGGTTGCCACCCACCCGCAATGGCCGGTGCAGTACCCCCCGAAGCGATACCCCGCTGCACCGGTCGTTGCCTACGGCTGGGTAGCGGGAAGGGGGTGCGTCTTTGTGCCCAGCGACCTTGGGCCTTCAGTCTTAATTGAGAGATTTCTAATATGCTATAAACTCTGTCCATCGCGGGTTTTCTGGTCCGCATGGCCGGTGCAGTGGGGGTGTAGGGGGTAGTGCGCTGCACCGGCCGTTTTCTCCACCATAGATTGAGAATTAGCTAATATACGTGTAAAGTCATAGTGCGGCTTCGCCTCACACGATCCGCAATGGCCGGTGTAGGCTTTGCCCAAAGCCAACCAAACGCACCGGCCATTTCTATGCTGGTCTGTCAGGTAGAGCCCGCGCTTTGCCTTGGACGGGGAAAGCGCGGGGGTTGCCACCTGAGTTGCATTTCACCAAGGGTGAAGAGCGCGCCGAGACAACCATTAACCGTCGCTGATGTCTAGGCCGGGATTTCTCACTCCTCTCTAAAATCCTGCAGCGCCATCTCAAAGGCGGAATGGCTAAAGCCCGGCATCACTGCCCGCGTCAGATATCTTCGCGGCGAGCCGAAGTTGCGCCATGCCCTTTCGGCAGTCCTGGTGGCGGCGCCCGTCCCTTGCGCACTCGGTGCCATAGACGCTCGCGCATCTCCTTGGTCAGGGCGACCGTGGCCGAGCCGGCATATTTCCCGCCGCGCGCCATAATGCCCTGCGGCGGCTTGCCAGGCTCCCGCTTGATGCCCAGCAGTTCGAAGTCGCCGATTTCCCAACACTTGGTCTTCACCCAGATGTCGGACGGACCGCTGTGGTACGGGCTGCCGCGTCGCTTCGACACCATGCCCTCCAGTCCCATCTTGTCGATGGCTGCATAGAACTCGGCGCCACCACCTTCGACGTGCTGGCTATATTGGATGATGCCATCGGCAGGCTTCACGAGATCCCAAAGCATCGCCTTGCGCTCGATCGCCGGCAGCGACCGCAAATCCCAACCATCGAGGTGCAGGATGTCGAAGGCCACAAAGGCGAGCAACTCCGCGTTCCAGGCCATGCGTGAGTGCATCTGATGGAAATTAGGCCTGCCGTCCGGATCAGGCGCGATCACCTCGCCGTCAAGGATCAGCGACTTCGCTGGCAGTTTTTCGACCGCGGCGACGATCGGCCAGTAGCTCTTCGACCAATCGTGCCCGTTCTTGGTGAAGGCACGAGCGCCGGCCCAGTCGAGGATGAGTTGGACGCGGAATCCGTCGAACTTGATCTCGTGCAGCCAGTCATCGCTAACCGGCGGCTCGAGCACCAGGACTGGCTCGAGCGGCTTGATGAACTTCAACCGGGCTTCGCCGGCCCCGTTACGCATCAGAACTCCCCGCAACATCGAATTTGATTCAATATCGCAGAGCTGTTTCGGTTCCGTTAGCAATTTCTAAAATGGGCAGTTGCCGCTGCCGATAGCGGATGCAGTCAAAACTAATTCTGCGGGAAATCCCGAAGCGATCCATTCGTTTCGCGCCTGATCGAACTCGTGCCTCTCGGCGCGAAGAAACATGTCCACGTCATCCTGAATCTGCCGACACGAAAGGTCGGAAATAAAGACTCGCAGATATGGTATCGATCATCCGGCGCGGTCTGGACGCGTTCCCGAGGTATAAACCACCACCCAGTTGACGGCTCATTGCGGTGGTAGGGCTGGGGTTGCTTGACGAAGTATCCGCCCCCCTCGGCTGGTCTGACATCCTCAGTATCGACGGGATGGCAATCTTTGTGGCCGCAACACCTTGAATGCAGAACAGGGTCAGTTTTGCCGCTGTACCAATCGTGGGCGTCTGCATTGCCAGCCAAGACGACCCCCACCAATACAATATGCCTTTGCGCATGTTTCATGGCAGAACCCCACACGCACATATCACATTAGCTATTGCTCATAAATAGCCGGTGCGGTGTGAAGCCAGCCAGCGCGCGTTTTGAATGGCCGCTCCCTAAAGGCGCCGGCCGTCCTCACCATAGCGCGCTGTTCGGATACGGCTTGGGTCTGGGGCGCAAGAAACTCATCAGCGTGCACTCGCGTGGTCGTGAATTAGCAGTTTCTTGTATTTCGCCTGAAGCGAGATCATCATGCAAGGCCGCTTGTCGGGAACTCGAAGAGGAAGGGGTTAGGTTATGGAAGCCGTTTGTTACGTCCCCAGCGCATTCTGTGTGTTGTCGTTCATGATCAGCGTCACAATGGCGTTCCTTGTCATGACACCGTTCGCAGCTACACGCCTGCTGGTGCTGAGGATGCGCAAACACGCTGTCTGGAACCTTCAGCCCGCCTGATTTCCATGCGAGCCAGTCCTGGTGGTTGATTGCTAGTCTCGCGGACAGGTTGTATTTCTGTCTGGGTTCAGCAATATGGCGGGATGGGGGGACGGCTCTACGGATTGGACGCTCTGCGCGGGATTGCGGCGCTGGCCGTCGCCGTTCACCACCTGGCCAGCATCTACCATCTTCCGCCCCCACTACCGCTGAACCCTTTTATAGCGGTCGATGTGTTTTTCATCCTGTCTGGCTTCGTGATGGCACGGACGTACGAAGATCGACTGCGCAACGGGCTAGCAACGCTTGCCTTTATCAAATTGCGGTATCGTCGGCTGTTCCTGCCGTTGGCCGTAGGATCGACCATTGGATTTGGCCTGGCGGTCGCCATCTATGGACCGACTGTTCAATTGGTTGCCGCCTACGTCCTGATTCTGTCGTTTCTTCCGGCGATCGGCCCCTCAGCGTTCCTGCTGAACGTCCCCGCGTGGTCGCTGTTCGTAGAGATCATCTGCAACTCCCTGCACGGCGCGATCTTCGCCAGAATGTCGAACGCGCGACTGCTGGCATTGATCGGCGCGTGCGGCCTACTTTTTGCCGCCTGCTTTGCCACTGGCGTTTCTCTCTGGGGTCCAGGGGTCACTTCGATCCTGTCGCTGATCCCGCGCGAATTGACCTGCTACCTCGTCGGCATCTGGATGTTCCGCCGCTATGGGGACGCACCATTGGGCGGCAACCCGGCATCCATGGTGACCGACCCGGGAACGATCCGCTCTCCCATGAGTTAGCAAATCATGGCGAACAGCATGGAACCCCACGGCATGGACACCATGGAACCCCACGGTCACGGGATGGCGGCCGATAATGCCGAGCAGCGCATCAACCGGACCGAGCTTGCGATTGAACGCACAGAAGAAATGGTGGCCGAGAATATCGCGCTGGCCAGCAGGATACGAACCGCGCGGCGTCTGGTCGGAGTCCCAGACCGCTTGGTGAAGATCGATCCTCCCAGGACGAATTGACCCATGATGCTCGCGGCTTTGGACCTCCAAACCAAGCGAAACGGCGAAATGCGTCGCGCTGCCAGGCTTGCGATGCTTAGGCACCAAGTGATCCACCACATCGAGCGAACGGACCTTGCGGCGAGGAAAGTCGAGCAGGCGCTGGTCAAGTTCGCTGAGGCAAACGCGCTTTCGGGGACCGGCTCCCACCGCCTCACTAGAGCAACGCTCTTTGTCCATTTCTGTTGAAATTTCTGGGAGGAAACCTTTCTGGCCTTTATGCGGCATCGAGGCGCGCCCCCAATTCCTCCGCCAACCGGAAGGCTCGGCCATAGTCAGGGCTGCCGTATTCGAGACTGCCGGCAACGATGTCCTCCAACCATGCTTGCCACCAGTCGGGGAAGCTCGTCCTTCCTGGCTCCTTCATGGCGCGCTCGATCATGGCGAGAATGGCGCCGACGCTCTTCCCAGGCGCTCCTTCCTGAGCCCCTTGCGCGCCGAATGGCGCCGATTCTCGGGATATATTTCCTGCTTCAGCAGGATATATTATGGTTTCACCTAATATATTTACAGAGTCATCATATTGATTTTGTTTGGTTTCTGGATTTGGCTTGTTACCTATCAACGCCATTTCGGCAACAAGCTTGTTACCTATCCCGACGCCGCCAACCTGCTGGAATGGACCTGCATTGGTAGCGGGCTTGCTACCTATGGACTTGAGGTAGGCGGCGTCGAACTCGGTATAGATGACCCTGTAGACGCGCAGCCTGGCGTTGAGAGGATGCCGGCTCGCCGAAATATAGCCGCGGCCGGCAAGAGCGCTCAGCGACCGCGACAGGCTTTTTTCGTGGCAGCCGACGAGTGCCGCCAGTCTGGCATGGGACGCGTAACAACCCATGCCATTGCCATTCAGGCGATCATGAACAGCCAGGGCCATGAGGATCCGTAGCTCCTCGCTGGTCAGGTTTTTGTCGCCGATGGCGCGCGCCGGAGTCGGCGCATAGATCGGTTTCGGCTCGGCCATTAGACACCGCCATTTCGGAGCCGGCGGTGTTCGGCCACATGATGGCGACGGCAAAGGAACCGGCCGCGCAAAGGCTGGTCATAGTGCTCGGGATCGTGATGGAAATCCGCCTTCTCTTCACCGCAGATTTCACACGGCAGACGCACGAGCAGTCCGCGCCGGATGGCCGATGCAGCGGCAATGTGAGCCCAACGCGCCAATGGATTCCGCTCACGCCAACGAGCTTGCCGGGAGTTGTCTTTCGCTTGCCGTTCCGGGGAGGCTTTGGTAGATTCGAAAGTCTCTGATGCTGCCAAGCTAGAGTTTTCGAAGCCGGCCCGCGTTTTCTCCGACGCGGCCGGTTTTGCCGTTTCAGGGGGTCGCATTGGCTGCCCCCTTGATCTCATGCGATTGGCGAATTGCCTGGCACGTTTCCAAGGCACTAAGGCCAAACATCTCCCGAAGTCCTGGCACCAGCGGTCGCGGCCGATGGCAAGGTGGCGTGATCGCGAGGAACCGTGCGGCCTCGTCGATGGCCGACGTGCTTTCGTGGCAAAGGCCCGTAGTGCCGCCTACGGGAAGCGCGGTGTCGGCGCTCATGGCAACCATCCGGCGATGGCAAAAGCCAAGAACAGGACAGCGGCGCCGGAGACGGCGTAGGGGAGGGCGGCGGCCATTTATGCGGCCTCCTCTTCGCGCTGACCAGCGAGAGGGCGGGATGCGAGCCAACTTTCGATTTCGGACTCGGTCCAGAAGCGCGAATTTTGGCCCAGCATACGGCCAGGAGGGAAGTCGTTCTTGTCGACGAGCCGGCGGAGCTGCGGCCAGTTGCATACGATGCCGCGCGTCTTTAGGTCGGCAAAGCGGAGGATTTTCTGGGTCATTGGAGTTACCTCGCGTTAAGTTGCGAGAACCCAATTACACAGGCTTTTAGCGCAGGTGGTCCTGATATTTAAATTTTAGGACGATCCGAAAAGCATCGGCCCGATGCGGTTCCAAACGGCTTCAACAGCTTTATACTCCATGTTGACTCCGGCAACGCCAAGCGCTTGTGAGACGACACGGCAGGCCGAGTTGTTCTTGTTGAGAGAACTATTCGTTGGAGCCAAACCAAAGCGCTCATGAACCTCCTGCACGGTGATCGCGATGACAATATCCCGGAGCATGTAGTCGGCTCTCGACTTGCCTTGCAATTTGCGAGGCGGAGCGACGTCGAGCAAGTTCTGGTACTCTGACAACGGCCTAGGGAGAGGCTTCCCGCTTAGTGTAATTTCTGCGATCAGCGTGCGCATAGCGCCATCGGCGATTTTCCAGCCCTGGCTTGCGTAGTAGGTATAATCGGCCAAAAGCTCAGGGTTGTTTCTGGCAAGGTTGGTCATCAACTCCTGCGCCATGCGCCTGCCATCGTCCTTCGAGAGAAATCGCACCGGCGAGAGGCCGGGCAAGATTTCAATAGGCATATCGCGGGCGGAGATGATCCGTTCTTTGGCAAATTCGACAGCTTCGGCAATGTCGGCGCTCTTGGTCATTTCCGCGCCCTCCGCTTGAGCGGAACGACGTTCTTTGCGGGCGGGCTGATGATCGACTTGAGCAGGGCGCCGAGACGGGCGAGGGCGTCTGCCTTCTCGTCCCCATAGCGGTGGCGGTTGTAAACGCCTTCAACGCCGTCAATGGCGTGACCCATGACGCGCTCGGCCGTGTCACTGGCGACGCCAGCACGGGCCATCAGCGAGCGGGCAGTGCGCCGCAAGTCGTGGATGGTCCAGTGGTCGATCTTCACCTTCTCGTCGAAGGCGACCTTCGCCTTGGACATGCCGTTGAAATAGCCTTCCTTGGTGCGGCCAGTGAAGACGTGAGGGTTTTCTCCGACTCTGTTGCGGCCCTTGATCACGTCCAGCGCCAGAGCCGGAAGCTTCAACTCGCCGCCGGTGCCTTTCTGGCGGTCGTCGCTAGGGACCTGCCAGACGCCGTCTACCGAAATGTCGTCCCAGCGGATCGTCATCACCTTCTCGCGGCGTTGCGCGGTCGAGAGAGCTAGGCGGAGGAAATCGCCAAAGGTGCCGGCCTTGCCGGCCTGCTGCCAGATGGCGCGGATCTCGTCATCGGTGAGCACTCGCTCGCGCTTGACTGGCGCCGCCCGCCGCATTCCTCGGACGATAGGCGACAGATAGTCCTCGTTGCGGGCAGCGTACCAGTTGCAGATGCCTCGGACGATCGCGAGCACCAGATCAGCCTGCCGGGCGCCGTTGCCGTCCTCGACCTCGTCGAGCAGCGTAGCGACATCGCCACGGCGAATGGCGGTGAATTCCCGCTTCTCCCATTTCGGGAAAACGTAGACGTCGAGGCAGCGCTTGATCTCTTTCTCGGAGAGCAATCCCTTCGCCGCGACATGGCGCTTGAGATAGTTTTCAGCGACCGTCCGGAATGTGTCTGCAGCGGTCTTCTGCTCGATCGGGGGAAGTCCGTCCCGGATACGCTTGATTGCCTCCCTGGCCCCATCCCTGGCCTTTTCTATGCCCATCATGTCGGCGGCGCCGATCGTGGCCCACACCTGCTTGCCGGTTGGGTCTCGCGAAACGGCAACGAAAGATTTGGCACCAGACGGCATGACGCGGACGTAGTGGCCGCGCAATTCAGGATCGGAAAAAGTGTATCGCGCGGCCCTAGCTTTTAGGTCGGCGACGCCTGCATCTGAAAGTGTCTTTCTGCGCATCAGATTTACCCTTCGGCTAACGGTGGGCTAACAGGTCGGTGCAGTGACAGGGGCTAACATGCGGCTAACATCGACTAATCTGTATGCTAAAACAGGGTGTTACGACAAGCGGAATTTAGCGGCGTTGCGTCTGATTTATCGATGAGGCCCTGACTTTTAATCAGTAGGTCATGGGTTCGAATCCCATCGCGCTCACCAAAACAATCAATGATTTTGCAGGCGCCTAGTTCACAAAATCGCAAAACCCGCCGAAGCGGGTACTGTGAGGGCACATGGGACCGGCGTCCCCGATCAGCGCTATCGCAATTACAGATCTTCCCTCGCGTGCGTGCAAGCGCGCGAGGGCACGCGAGGGCAAAAGTGATTATGTCCTCAGCGCCAGACAGGTTACGCTACGTCAGCACGAAAGGGGAAAGACGATGAAAACGTTGCTGGCAATAGCCGCCGCACTTGGCCTCTCCATATCCGCTGCATCCGCAGAGTGCCCCGGGCATTCGAAGGTACAGGCATCGGTCGACACACAGATGAAGACTGCGAGCGTCGCGCCCGCCGACACAGCAACCGCGGATACTCAGACGATCAAGAAAGAAGTGCCGCCCGAGACCGAATAGCGGTTAAGCCCAGTCACCGGAGGCCCCGCAGCGGCTGCACGGCTTCGGCCTGCAAGGCGGGACATGCTGGCTGCGCAGGTTCACGATGTCTTTGACGACATTACCGGTCCGGGCACCTGAAGCCCCCGGGTGATTTTCTCAAACGGAGGTCGCCAGGCATAAAGACCCAAAGCAGATTTCGCAGGCAGACTTGGAGTGCTTTCTGGCACACGCGGCACGGCTGCAGGCTCCTTCTCTACATTAGCAATCACTTGTATTTCCATTGAATCAGGATCATGCTGAGTCAGGCGGTGTGGGGCCACTGGATCGGGGTTAGTGGGTTTGAAGGGGTAAAGAACCATGGAATTCGCAAGTTGCTTTGACCAAAGCGGAACTGTTCTTGCGTCGACGATCTTCCTTAACGTCACAGCGGTTTTTATAATCCTGGCTGCATTCGCCGCTGCGCGTTTGATTACAACGTCAGGCGCAGGTTCAATCGAACGGCTTCGGACCGCGTAAAGCCAGCGAGGGACATCGCCACCGCGCGTTGCGGCGCCACGGAGTGGTTGTCGGCCTCGACCCCGTGGGGCGGGCTAACCTGCAATCTGCTTTGCCTCTGATCGATTAGGTCGCCCAGTCGGGAACACTTGGCAGCACCATCCTTGTCGCCACACAGGTCGATGGCTAAACTCAGCCTTCCCAAGGGAGGCTCGAACATGGCACTTCACCTTTCGGCGGAAACTGTAGCTCCCAGAGCGGCGGCACCTCAAAAGTATCTCTTCGGCCCGGTTGCCGACTTCCTCATGCTCGGTGGCAGCGCATTTCTGATTCTGCCGTTTCTGTTTTTGGTGCCGCTCGAGTACGAAGGCGCTGTGGCCGCAACGATGGTCTTTGTGGCCTACCTGATAAACTATCCCCACTTCGCCCACTCATACCAGCTTTTCTACCGCAATTTTGGGCGCAAGGTGAGCGGGGACGGATACGACAGGGGCCTTCAGCTTCGCTACATTTTCGCCGGCATCGTCGTTCCCGTCATCATGGGCGCGTTCTTTGCGTATGGCGCGGCAGCGGCGAACGCCCGCCTCTTGGGATATGCAACCAATGCGATGTTCTTTTTCGTCGGCTGGCACTACGTCAAGCAAGGCTACGGCATGCTGATGGTGGATGCCGTCCTGAAGCGCAAATTCTTCGACGATCGAGACAAGAAGGTGCTGCTGGTCAACAGCTATGCCGTGTGGATCCTGGCATGGCTTCAGACAAATACGGCAGTCACCCAGGGCAAATATTATGGCCTGGAATATTACACATTTGCGGCCCCGTCGTGGATCACCAACATTGTCCTGCTGACGGCAACTGCTTCCACGGCGGCCACGGGTCTGATGCTGGTCAATCGCTGGCGAAAAAACGGCGGCAACCTGCCGTATAACGGCGTCGTGGCCTACGTCGCATCGCTTTACCTTTGGATTCTGATTGCGAGGATAAACCCGCTCTGGCTGCTTGTGGTGCCCGCGCTCCACTCGCTCCAGTACTTGGCGGTGGTTTGGCGTTATCAGACCAATGTCGAGCGCGACGATCCCGGCGCCGTCGGACATCCGCCGCTGAAGCTCCTGGCCTTTCTTGGCCCGCTCTACAGGCTGCGGGTCTTGGGATTTATCGTCGGTGGTGCCGCACTTGGATATCTCGGTTTCTGGCTGATCCCGTTCGTGCTGACTGCCTTGATCCCGTACGACAAGCAGGTGCTCGGTTCATCGCTCTTCTTCTTCATCGTGCTGATATTCATCAACGTGCACCACTACTTCCTGGACAACGTGATGTGGCGCCGCGGCAACCCGGAGGTGTCGAAGTATCTGTTCCGCTAGGCTGTTCGGCGGCAGCCCGCAAGGGTTCGAATCCCATCGCGCCAACCGGAAATTCAAGATCGTCCGAAGGCGCCAGAAGACGGCTCGGAACTGCCGGTCAAGCGTATAGGCATGGCCTCGGGGTGGCCAGCAACTGGCTGGCATATCCAGAGATGCCGACCATTACGACGAGAGCGGAAATTCCTCCCGCCAAGAAGACGAGATAACACCCAACTCGCTCGACAGCGCGTATCTGTTGATTACTAGCTAACTTATTCTAGCTATATATCGCGCGTGGGCAGCAGAAATGCGCGGGTTGCATGCCTTGAGTTGTCGGCATTGCTGACGACGGGCTGGAGCGGGTGGCACGATGGGTAACAGGTCAGATTTCGCGACGGTCCAAGCCGAACCGGGCAGCCTGAGCGCCGATGATGCGGGGGCTCCTGTTGTTTCGGCGATTATCCCTTGCCTGAACGAAGAGCGCACGCTCGGCATCTGCATTCGCAAGGCTCTTGATGTCTTTGCCGCGCGTGGCATCAGCGGTGAGGTGGTCGTCGGAGACAATGGGTCAAGCGATCGGTCGGTTGAAATTGCCGAGTCCCTCGGCGCGCGTGTCGTGCACCAGCGGGTCAAAGGATATGGCGCGGCGATCAGTGCAGCGGCTGAATCCGCGCGAGGCAAGTACCTCATCATGGCGGATGCGGACGATTCCTACGACTGGAGCAAGCTCGGCGACTTCGTCGACGCCTTGGAGGGTGGTGCCGACCTCGTCATGGGCAATCGCTTTGCGGGCGGTATCGAGCCTGGCGCCATGCCTCCGCTGCATCGATATCTGGGCAATCCGGTGCTTTCAACGATTGCCCGCTGGCTTCACCACTCTCCGATACACGATTTCCATTGCGGCATGCGGGGTTTCACCCGCGATGCGTTCCGCAGGATAGGCGCGCGCTCGCCCGGCATGGAATTCGCCTCGGAGATGGTCATCAACGCGCATCGCGCAGGCCTGGTGATCCGCGAGGTGCCGATCAAACTCTACCCGGACAAGCGTGGCCGTCCACCTCATCTGCGCTCATTCCGTGACGGTTGGCGGCACCTGCGGCTGATGGTGGCCCATGCACCCGATACCATGTACCTCATACCGGGACTGACCTTGCTGGTGATTGGCATTGCTGGCCTTGCAATCCTCGCTACTGGGCCCGTCCGCATCGGCGGGTGGTATTTCGGAATTCACTTCGTCGCGCTCTCCGCCATGGCGACCCTGATCGGCCTTTCAGCCATCCTCTTCGGTATGCTGGCCAAGGTGGCGATCGCTATCTACCACCCGGTCCACGGAGGTCGAATCGTGCCCTGGCTGACGCGCGGTCGCCCGCTGGAATGGCTGCTCTTCTCAGGTAGCGTGCTCGCAGTGGCTGGCTTCGTCGCGGACGTGTTGCTAGCGCTACATTGGATTTTTGTCGGCGGGCCAATGGAGCAGTCGGTGCACCTGACCTTTGTGATCACCACTGCCTGCGTGGCAGGTATGTCCATGGTGTTGTCCGGTTTCGTGCTCAAGCTGCTGCTTGATAATTTGGATGACAAGCGTGCGTTCTAACCGTCCGACTGACTTCCGAGCGGAAACTCGAGCAGGTAGCTGCGTCGTCGAAAAGCCATTTCTGTCCGTCATCATGCCGGTCCACGAAGGAGCGGCATGGATTGGCGCGACACTTGACTCGCTGGCTGCTGAGCCGACCGACGGCCTCGAGATAATAGTTATCGACAGCAGCCCGACGAGCGCCACCGCTGCGATTGTCGAGCGATTTGTCCACCAATTGCCCCTTCGGCTGCTTCAGCGAAGGGATCTCGGGCAGTGGCAGACGAAGACCAACCTGGGCGTCGAGCTAGCGGCCGCCGATCACGTCTGCATACTCCCATCCGACGACCTGTGGCTGCCTGGACGCGTCGCGGCCGCTCGCCACTGGCTTGCAGACGCGCCCGAAGCCGCACTTCATTTGGCCCCAACCGCTATCGTCGACCGCAACGGCCGGCGAATAGGGCGCTGGAACTGTCCCTTGCCGGCTGACGAGGTGCTCGGAGCTGAATTCCTGCTGGAACGGCTGCTCGTGCAAAATTTTGTCTCGGTGCCCGCGCCGGTATTCCGCCGAAGCGCGTGGCTGGAGTGCGGGGGCTTGGATGAGAGACTCTGGTATACGGCGGATTGGGACATATGGGCGAAGCTCGCCAGTACTGGACCGGTGACCTATCACGACGAGATCACGACGGCCTTTCGGGTTCACGGCAGCTCGCTGACTGTAACCGGATCCCGTGACGCGAGCGAGTTCCGGTCACAAATGCAGATTGTCCTGGAGCGCCATTTGCACCGGCTCCCGGCAAGCAGTCGCCGCCGGGTCGAACCGGCCGCTCGGGCGTCGATCAGCGTCAATGTGTTGCTGGCCGCTGCGTCGGGCGGCAACTTGAAGGCTTTGGTTCGCGCGACTGGTGTTGTGCTATCGCTCGGACCAATCGGAATGAGGCGCTATTTGCGCGACTCGCGGTTGCGTGAGCGTACCGTGAGCCGACTTCGCGCTAAACTGACAGGAGCTTTCTGAGCCAATGCCCAGGACTGCTATGACCTCCGGTGAGCAGGCGGGGCAGGAGCGCCTTGCGGGTGCCCGTGAAAGACCGCTTTTGGAACGAGGGTGGCGATACACACTGGTGGGGTTGGTGTGCGCCATTACGCACAACGCCATCATGATTGCGGTCGATCAAGTGGGGGTGCATTACCTGCTGGGCACCGTGATTTCATTCTTGGCAGTAACGCCCCTCGGATACGCACTGCATAGCCGCTTCACCTTTGCCGAGCCTCTTCGCTTGAAGGCATTCGCGCGTTTCGTAGGAGGCGTGGCCGCGGCCTATCCAGTCTCGCTGGCCATGATGATGGTTCTCTGTTCCGGTCTCGGTCTTGGTGTTGCGATTGCGACTCCGATCGCTACCGTCGCTCTAATCGTCTGGAACTTTGTCGCTGCGCACTGGGCCATCCTGCCGCGGCTCTATCTGCAGCCCGCAACCGTGCCGACGGCACCCTCCCGCCCGGCGAAGCAGCAATCAGTGGGAAATGAGGAATAAGAATGTTAGCACCAGGTCAGGTCGCGCGCAGGGTTCTCGGCCGCCATTTTGAGCCGGTCGGCAATGCCTATCGCCGTGTGTTCGTCAACCTCAACATAATAGCGGATTTTCTCGATGGCGAACTGCCGAACGGCGCGAAGATCTTGGATATCGGCGGAGGTGACGGCGCGCTTATCGAGCGGGTTCTAGATCGACGCCCTGACCTGGCGGTTACGATGTGCGATCCAGCTCCTGTAATCGGTACATTCCTAAGCAACGCAAATCGGGCGAGGGTTGAACTTCTGCCCGCGACTGATCTCACCTGTGTAACCGGATTTTACGATGTCGTTACGATTTGCGACGTCATCCATCATGTGCCGGTCGATCAGCGCGACGCCTTCTTCAAATCGCTGGCCGAAAGCTGCGAACGCTGGGCCTGCCGGAAGATCATCCTGAAGGACGTTGAGCCGGGAGCAATACGCGCCATGCTGTCGCTTCTTGCAGACTGGTACATTACCGGCGACAAGCATGTCGTGCTGTTTTCTCGCTCGGACTTTGCGGCCATGGCGCGACGGCATTTCCCGAAAGCGCAGAGAGAATCGGCGGTACCAGACTGGCCGAATTATTGCGAAGTGCTGAGTTGGTAGTCTCTGAACTGATTGACCCGCGCGACGACGAAGTCCGCGAATAATGCCACCATTCCTTGCGCTATTGGGTGTGCGCTGCGAGTGAGAGTCACGGTTTGGGGGGTATCTTGAACACGCAGGAACCGGGACACGGACTAACCAAGCACGACCTTGGTATCGAGCAGCGCCAGGCCGCGATATATTTGGGTGTCCTGATCGCACTCAAGATTATTTTGCTGTTCGCCCTGGCCTGGAACACTCGCTTCGTTATGGACGAATTCGTCCAACTCGGATGGGCCAAATATTTCTCCAACGGCCTGTTCGATACTATCTGGCATGCCAAGGCGGTCGGCTATGCGGTCTTTTACGAGATTGCCCACCTGATCGGCTGGGATGCCCCATCGATTCTGCTTACCGGCCGCATGCAGGCTGCGCTGCTGGCATGCGTGACTATCGCTCTCGTCTATGCATGCGCTCGCGCAATTGGCGAAGACCGCGTGCGCGCACTGGCAATCGTCCTCATCCTGCTCTGCTTCTCGAATTTCATGGAGCGCGTCTTTCGCACCATCGCCGAACCACTGGCGGTTTTCTTCGCCGTGGCGGCGCTGCTGGTTATCTTGCGGGCCCATGCGTTGAGTGCAAGGCAGCTTCTTGCCGCTGGCATCCTAAGCGGCTTGGCCTTCCTCGCTACTCAGAAGTCAGTCTACTTCAATGTAGCCCTTGGGCTTGGCTTGGTTGCTGACGCAGCTTTGCAGAGACGCTACGCAACAGGCATAGTCCGTGGAGCATGGCTCGTGCTGGGATGGGCTCTTCCTGCAATTGCCTATTGCTTCATCTTCGGTAGCGGCGACCCCGTTCCTATTGCCAAGAGCCTCGTATTCGGCCCGCTTGAGATTGCGATGCGTGGGGGCGGTGAATACGGGGGGCTGAGGCGCTTCGTGCTACAGACGCTCGCGCGGAACTACATATTTTATGTCTTCTGTTTCTCGGGCATGGCTCTGTCTCTGATGCAGATCATGAAACTCGATGAACGAAGGCGAATTGCGCTGATCTTCTCTGTCGTCATCACAGTCCTGGTTTTCGCTCACGACCAGCCGTGGCCCTACGTGTTCATCATGGCTCTGCCGTTCATGTCACTGTGGTCGTTGGTACTGCTCGACGGCATCGCAACCCATGCGCGCTATCTGCGCCTTGCATGGGTGGCGCTGATCACGAGCATGGCCATCAGCTACGTAAGCAATATCATTTACCTTCGCACCGACAACAATGCGGCCCAACTTGAGCTGGTCGCGCGTGCAGAGTCGTTGCTCGCACCCGATGAGCGATATTTCGACGGTATCGGGATGCTGCCCAATCGGAAGGAGCCGACAACTTTGTGGCTCGATAGACACTATGTTTTCGCGACCTTGCGGGAAGGCAGGAATTCCAAGGTCTACAAAGTCTTTAGCAAGTCTCCGCCGAAGATGATCCTGTGGTCTTACCGGATGGACAATATCTATCCCGTGGTCGCGCCTCTGGTTGCGAACAGCTACGTCAGCGTCGCACCAAATCTCAGGATCGCCGGCTGCCGCCTTCAGCCCGGTGAGAAGAAGATTTTCAACGTCCCGATTGCCGGAAGCTATGCGCTCTACGGCGCAACCGGGACGCCCTTGCAAGGTTCGGTCGAAATTGACGGCGCCGTGCTTGATCCGCCATTTCATCTTGAGACCGGATCAAAGACCCTGACATTGAAAACCGATTCAGGCGAAGCATTGCTGCTGCCGACAGGTTCGTACGCTGGACAATTCAAGGCGGGCAGTGACAACGATCTATTTGCCAACATCTACGACTGAGTCGATTTACGGTCATCGGCAAACAGTTGCCGCCGGGATCTACGCCCAATGCATTACCTGCAAGGATAATGTTCAGCCGGTTGGACAGCGGTTGGAATCCGAAGGCGCTCGCATTCCAGCATTCGCGGGGACGAGCCAGACGCGCAATGCGCCGCGCTCTCGATAGATTTCAGAAACCGCCGAAAACCAGCGAGACATTGCCGCCGGCGTGGCGCTCCAGCCGGCCGGCGAGGTCCAGCTCCAGCAGCACCATGGAAACCTGCGCGGCGCTGAGGCCGGTATGGCGGATGACCTCGTCCACCGCCACCGGCGTCGGGCCGAGCACTTCGAGCACACCCGCGCGCTCGTCCTCGCCGGGCGGCGGCGTTGCCGAGAGTTCTGGCGGCTCGGCAAGCGGCGCCGTCCTTGGCGGCCGGGTGCCGGCGAGCGGTGCGATCGCGCTTGCGATGTCGGCCGCTTCGGTAACGAGCGTGGCGCCGTCCTTGAGCAGGCCATTGGAGCCGGCGGCGCGCGGATCGAGCGGCGATCCGGGTACGGCAAAGACCAGCCGGCCCATCTCGCCGGCCAGCCTGGCGCTGATCAGCGATCCCGAGCGTTGCGCCGCTTCGATCACGACCAGCCCGAGTGCTGCACCCGCCACGAGCCGGTTGCGGCGTGGAAAATCCTGCGCGCGCGGCTGCCAGCCGAACGGCATTTCCGAAATGACGGCGCCACCGCGCTCGGCGATCTCGTTGCAGAGACCGGCATTTTCGGGCGGGTAGGGCAGGTCGAGCCCGCCGGCAAGCACGCCGATCGTTCCCGTCGCAATGCTGCCCTGGTGCGCTGACGTGTCGATGCCGCGCGCCAGCCCGGAGACGATCGCGTAGCCGTCGCGGCCGAGATCCGCCGCCAGCATCCGCGCCATCTTGATACCGGCAAGGGAGGCGTTGCGGGCGCCGACGATGGCGATCGCCGGCAGACGGAACACCGCGGCCTCGCCTTTCACCGCGAGGAGCGGCGGCGGGTTGTCCATGTTTTTCAGCAGGGGCGGGTAGTCGGCTTCGCCGATGCCGACGAAGCGGGCGCCGGCCTGGCCGGCGGCCTCCAGTTCCGCCTCTGCCTCAGCGACCGAAGGAATGCGGGCAATGCGGCTGGCGCCGCCGGAGATCATCAGCTCGGGCAGCATCTCGAGTGCTGCCTCCGCCGAGCCGAAACGGTTGATGAGCTGACGAAAGGAGGCCGGGCCGACATTCGGCGTGCGGGTCAGGCGAAGCCAACTCAGCCGCTGCCGGTCGCTGAGGCGCGGCCCGACGGCAGGCTTGCTCACCCCTTGGCTCCGATCTTGCCCTCGGTGCCGGCAAGCAGCCGCGAAATGTTGGCGCGATGTTTTATGATTGCGATCAGGCTCATCACCGCGAACAGGCTAGCAATCTGCGGCGTGTTGAGAAAATAGAGTGTGATCGGCACCACCACGGCCGCCACCAGTGCCGCCAGCGAGGAGTAGCGGAACAGGAAAGCGACGGCGAGCCACACGACGGCGAAGATCAGCGCCACCTGCCAGGCCAGCCCGATCAGCACGCCGAGATAGGTGGCGATGCCCTTGCCGCCCTTGAAGCCGAGCCAGGCCGGGAAGAGATGACCGAGAAAGGCACCAAAGCCGGCCCAGAGCCCGAAGTCCGGCCCGAAGCGGGCGGCGATCAGCACCGCTGCCGTACCCTTCAGCGCGTCGAGCAACAGCGTCGCTACGGCGAGCCCCTTGTTGCCCGTGCGCAGCACATTGGTGGCGCCGATATTGCCGGAGCCGATCTTGCGGACATCACCGAGGCCGGCGGCACGGGTGACCAAGAGGCCGAAGGGAATCGAGCCGAGCAGATAGCCGAACACCAGTGCCAGGATGACGCCGTAACTCATTGTTTCCCCCCGCGTTTCGCCAACCGTTCGGAACAGCGCAATGCGCCGTGGCCGACTTAGGCCGAAAACACTGTGCGGCCCGCTACCATCGTTTGCAAGACCTTGCCTTGCAGCCGCGCGCCTTCGAAACAGGTGTTTTTCGAACGCGAGCGAAGGCCGCTTTCGCTGACGACCCACGGTTCGTCGAGGTCGACGACCGCAAGGTCGGCGACAGCGCCCGGCTTCAGCGTGCCGCCGGGCAAGCCGAACAGTCTTGCGGGAGCGGCGGTCAGTGTCTCGATCAGCCGAAGCAGCGGCACATCGCCGTTGTGGTAGAGCCTGAGTGCGGCTCCCAGCAGCGTCTCCAGGCCAATGGCGCCGGCAGCCGCATCGGCGAAGGGCAGGCGTTTGGTGTCGACGTCCTGCGGGTCATGCGAGGAGACGATGATGTCGATCGTGCCGTCCTTGACCGCCTCGATCATCGCCAGCCGGTCCTCTTCGGCCCGCAGCGGCGGCGTCAGCCGGAAGAAGGTGCGGTATTCACCGACATCGTTCTCGTTGAGCGACAGATTGTGGATCGAAACGCCCGCCGTGACATTGGCACCGTCGGCCTTCGCCCGCGTCACAGCTTCCGCCGCCATCGCCGTCGAGATCTTGGCCGCGTGATAGGCGCCGCGCGTCAGCCGCGCCAGCGCCAGGTCGCGTTCCAGCGGGATCGATTCGGCCTCGCGCGGGATGCCGGCAAGGCCGAGCCAGCTGGCATAGAGGCCTTCATTCATGACGCCGGCCGAGGCCAGGTCGCCATCCTGGGTCTCATGCGCGATGACGCCGCCGAAATCGCGGGCATAGGTCAGTGCCCGGCGCATCACCAGCGCGCTTGATATGGTGTGGCGACCGTCGGTGAAGGCGACCGCGCCGGCTTCGCGCAGCAGGCCGAACTCGGTCATCTCGCGGCCGGCAAGACCCTTGGTGATCGCCGCCGCCGGGAAGATGTTGACCACGGCCGTGTCCTTGGCGGTGCGCAGCACGAACTCGACCAGCGCGACATTGTCGATCACCGGGTCGGTGTCCGGCATCATCACGATCGAGGTGACGCCGCCGGCCGCCGCGGCGACGCTTGCCGAGGCAATGGTCTCGCGGTGCTCGCCGCCCGGTTCGCCTATGAAGACGCGAGCGTCGATCAGACCGGGAATGAGCGCCTTGCCGGCGCAGTCGACGACGATGGCGCCCTCCGGCATGCCCTGGTTCAGGGCGGCCTTGCCTGCAGCAACGATCTTGCGGCCCTCGACGATGACGGTGCCGATCTCGTCGACACCGCGCGACGGGTCGACGATATGCGCCTTGCTGAAGACGGTCGTCGTCATGCGCCGCGCCCCTCATGGTTGCGGCGCGGGTCGAGCAAGGCTTCCATCACCGCCATGCGCACGGCGACACCCATTTCTACCTGCTCCTGGATGACGCTCTGCGGACCATCGGCGATTTCCGAGGCGATCTCGACGCCGCGGTTCATCGGGCCGGGATGCATGACCAGCGCGCCGTCCTTGGCCGCCTTCAGCTTTTCGGCATCGAGGCCGAAATAGCGGAAATACTCGCGGATCGACGGCACGAAGGCGCCTTCCATCCGCTCGCGTTGCAGGCGCAGCATCATGACAACGTCGGCACCCTTCAGGCCTTCGGCCATCGAGCGGGCGACGATCACGCCCATCCTCTCGATGCCTGACGGCAACAGCGTCGAAGGGGCGACGACGCGCACCTGCGCGCCGAGCGCGTTCAAGAGCATGATGTTGGAGCGCGCGACGCGCGAATGCAGGATGTCCCCACAGATCGCCACGATCAGCTTCGACAGCGGCCCTTTGGCGCGGCGGATGGTCAGCGCGTCGAGCAAAGCCTGGGTCGGGTGTT
The DNA here is from genome assembly GCF_057784325.1 of Mesorhizobium sp. CNPSo 4689. NCBI lineage: Bacteria > Pseudomonadati > Pseudomonadota > Alphaproteobacteria > Hyphomicrobiales > Phyllobacteriaceae > Mesorhizobium > Mesorhizobium sp. CNPSo 4689. The sequence goes on along the minus strand of NZ_JBWLUZ010000025.1, from coordinate 63,983 downwards.
CATGCGCGCCGTCGCCGGCATTGACCACCGAGCAGCCGACCTTCTGCGCCAGAAGCGCCGCCGCCCCCGCCGACTGGTGGCGGATGATCAATATGTCGGGGCGCATGGCGTTCAGCGTCATCGCCGTATCGATCAGCGTCTCGCCCTTCTTCACCGAAGAGCTTGCCACCGACATGTTCATGACGTCGGCGCCGAGCCGTTTGCCCGCAAGCTCGAACGAGGATTGCGTGCGGGTGGAGGCTTCGTAGAAGAGGTTGATCTGGGTGCGGCCGCGCAGCGTCGAGGTCTTCTTCTCAGGCTGCCGCGAAATGGCGACGGCCCGGTCCGCCCGGTCGAGCAAAAGCTCGATATCGGCGGGGGAAAGATCGCGGATGCCCAGAAGATGGCGGTGGGGATAGAGCGGCAGGGACGAAGCGTCAGTCATCTCAAGGCGCTGCTATAGGGTGCAGAATTCCCTGCTGCAAGCACCGGCTTTGGATTGCGGCCTTTCTCCCCGGTATTTTCGTCGCGCGCCTTGCGTGGCTTGGGCTATAACCCGCCGATGGCTTCGGATTCGACCGACCTGCGACGACAAGGACAAAGCGTGACCGACGACGTGACCAACCAGCCGCCGCCGCTGACGGGCGGCAACGCCTGGCGGGGCGATCCGTTGCTTATCCAGCTTGCCGAGCGCTTTTCCGATCCGGTGCGCAAGGATCTGGATGGGCTTGGCCGCTTCGTGCTGACGCAGGAAGCGCAGGAACTGGCCCGTCTCGCCAATGTCGAGACGCCGAAGCTCAGGACCCATGACCGCCAGGGCCGGCGCGTCGATCTGGTCGAGTTCCATCCCGCCTACCACGCACTGATGCGCCGTTCGGTCGCCAACGGACTGCATTCCTCGGTCTGGGAAAATGGCGACGCCGAGATCGGCCGCCGCCACCAGGTGCGCGCCGCCCGCTTCTACATCACCGCCGAGCTCGAGACCGGGCATCTGTGCCCGATCACCATGACCAGCGCTTCGCTGGCAGCGTTGATGGCAAGCCCAAAGCTGTTTCGCGAATGGGCGCCACGGGTGACAACGCGCAAATACGACCAGAGCCAGAAGCCGCCGGTTGAAAAGACCGGGCTGACGCTCGGCATGGGCATGACCGAGAAGCAGGGCGGCACCGACGTGCGCGCCAACGTCACCAGGGCCGAGCGCGCCGGCAGCGGCTTCTATCGCCTGACCGGCCACAAATGGTTCATGTCGGCGCCGATGTCGGACGCCTTCCTGGTGCTCGGACAGGCGCCGGAAGGTCTTTCCTGCTTTCTCGTCCCGCGCATCCTCGGCGACGGTTCTGGCAACGGCTTCCGCTTCCAGCGGCTGAAGGACAAGCTCGGCAACCGCTCCAATGCCTCGTCGGAAGTGGAGTTCGTCAATGCCATCGGCGAGATGGTCGGCGAACCCGGGGCAGGGGTGAAGACGATCATGGACATGGTGACGCTGACCAGGCTCGACTGCGCCGTCGCCTCCTCGGCGATCATGCGGGCGGGCCTCGCGGAGGCCATTCACCACACCCGTCACCGCCAGGTGTTCGGCGCCAGTCTGATCGACCAGCCGCTGATGCAGCGCGTGCTGGCCGACATGGCGCTCGACGTCGCCGCCGCCACCGCGCTGTCGTTCCGGCTGGCGCGCTCCTTCGACGAGGCGGCCAGTGACCGTGGCGAGGCGGCCTTCGCCCGTGCCATGACGCCGGTCGTCAAATACTGGGTCTGCAAGATCGCGCCGCCACTGCTCTACGAGGCCATGGAATGCCTCGGCGGCAACGGCTATGTCGAGGAGGCGCCGCTCGCCCGCTACTACCGCGAAGCCCCGGTCAACGCGATCTGGGAAGGCTCGGGCAATGTCATGGCGCTCGACGTGCTGCGCGTGCTCGGCCGCGCGCCGGGCCTGTTCGAGGAGGTGCTGGCCGGCATCGACCGCGACCTCGGCGCCGGCGGACGCGGCACCATCGGCGTGCTCAAGGCGGCCATGCAAGTGGCGGCGACCGACGAGGGCTCCGCCCGTCTGCTCACCGAGCAACTGGCGTTGTCGGCGGCCGCAGCCGAGCTTCGCCGGCTGGGGGCAGGGCGGATTGCTGATGCCTTCGTCGAGACGCGGCTCGCCGGCCAGTGGCGCAACACCTACGGCATGCTCGATTCGCGCCACGATGCGCGCATGATCATCGACACGCTCTATCCGCCGGTGAACTAGCGCCGACGCGGGCTTTTCGCGGTTCGCCTTGTCCTGTGGATAGCCGTTAACCTTAACAAATGGTTTCCGTTGCGGTGGCCGGCCGCAGAGCCCACAGTCCTGCTGGAGCAAGGATTGGTTAACCATAAGCCGCCTGTGCTCGCGAAGCAGGAACGCCATGCGGCACGTACTGACCTCTTTTCTGGCCTTGCACTGGGCGATCGTTTTCGCCTTGCTGGCCTTCATCTGCATCGACGGCAACCGCGGCGTCGCAGGCGCACTCGGCGTGCTGGGCGTGGCTGTCGAGAGCACTCACTTAGCCGGTCTGGATGACGCCGTCGTCGTCGCGCCTTTGGCCATCGCACTGCTGGTCGTGGCGGTGCTGTTCTGCTGGGCTTTCGTCGAGACCCTGCTCAACATCGCGGCAAATCCCGATGCCACCGACATCGTCGTGCGCATCGCCTTCATTTCCGCGTCCGGCGTCCTGTCGCTGATCCTGGTCGGCGGCGCCGCGCAAGGCATCGACGGACTGTTCATGGTCATAGCCGTGCAACTGACGGCGCTGCTGGCGTCCTATGTTGCCGTGCTGGCCGAGCGCCGATCGGCCTTGGCCACGACGGTTGCCGTCGAGAGCGAGATCCGTGCCAGAGCCAACGTCATGGCAAGAGGGGCAGCGCACAGTTCCTTGCTCAACCGTATTTCCGGCCGATCGGACACGAAGCATGAGGATGGCCGCTGATGCGCATTCTGTTCGCACTGTGGGCGGCCCCCATGGCCTTGTTCTGGGGCTGGTTCTATTTGTCGCTCAACGACATCAATTTCGGCTATGTGATGCTGAGCCGTCGGCTGCATGATTTGGTGTTCGAGCTCTACGGCCAGATGCTGGGCATCGATCCGGCAATCATTCCGGGCATGGTAGCCAAAACCTGCGTCTTCGACGGCTTCCTGCTGATGGCGTTGTGGGCGTTTCGCCGCCGCCGCAACATTGCCTCCTGGGTCAGGAACCGCTGGATGAATCCGGTTCCGCCTGAGCGGATGGCCCGAGCGACTGAAGCCGGTCAAGGACTCCCTGCAGAATAAAGGCGGCCGCCGCCGAATCGATCTTGCCGGCGCGCTTCTTGCGCGAGAAATCCATCTCGATCAGTGTCCGCTCGGCCGCCACGGTCGACAGCCTCTCGTCCCAAAGCACGAAAGGCAGGTCGGACAGGGCAGCCATGTTGCGCACGAAGGCCCGCGATTTCTGGGCACGCGGACCCTCCGACCCGTCCATGTTGACCGGCAGGCCGAGCGCGATGGCGCCGACATTGTCCTTCTGCAGCTGGGCAAGCAACAGGGCCGCGTCGAGGGAGAATTTCTTGCGCATAATGACAGGGCGCGGATGAGCGAAGGACAGGCCGCGGTCGGAAACCGCCACGCCTATCGTCTTGTCGCCGAGGTCGAGCCCGGCCAGTGTCCTGCCGCCGACAAGCCGTGCCGGCAATTCCTCGATCGCGATGATCCCCAACGGTTTTCCTTCGATGGAGCGTGACACGCTCTTTTGACCGGCAATGACACTATGGCACTTTCATTCTGCAGGAGGCGTTCTATCTTCCGGCGCAGCAAAAATCGAGGAACACGACTGATGAAACTGACCTGGTATGGACATTCGGCATTCCGCATCGAAACGGCGGACGCCAATATCCTCATCGACCCCTATCTGGTCGGCAATCCGTCCTGGACGGGCGGCTGGGAAGGACCGGCGGAAGGGGTCACCCATGTGCTGCTGACCCACGGCCACAACGATCACGTCAGCGGCGCGCTGGAAGTCCTCAAGAAGAGCGGCGCCGTGCTGGTCGCCAACTACGAGATCTGCATGTACCTCGTCGGCAAAGGCGCCAGCAGCGACAAGATGAATCCCGGCAACATTGGCGGCACCGTCGATTGCGGCGCCTTCACCACCACCTTCGTGCAGGCGCTGCACTCGTCATCATTTGGCGGCGAGGGCGGTCTGAACACCTATCTCGGCAATCCCGGCGGGCTCGTCCTGCATTTCCCTGAAGAGAAAACGCTCTACCATATGGGCGACACCGACATCTTCTCCGACATGGCGCTGATCAACGAATTGCACGAGCCGAAGATCGGCATCGTGCCGGTCGGCGACCGCTTCACCATGGGCGGCGCGGTGGCAGCCCTTGCCTGCCGGCGCTTTTTTCGCTTCGATACGGTCGTTCCCTGCCATTTCGGCACGTTTCCGATCATCGACCAGACGGCGGAAAAATTCGTTGCGGGAATGGAGGGATCAGGTGTGGACGTGGCGTTGCCGGGGATCGGCCAGACCATCACTCTCTAGAAAAACCGTCGCACTCTAGAAAAATGGAATGAAACCATGGCGTTGAGGCAGACTCTTTGCGTTTCGATGTTGGTCGCCGCATCTCCGGCGCCGGCGGCCGAGGATTTCATCGAAGGCGTCTATCTCCAGTCCGAGGAGCTCTGCGCCAAGGCCAAGAAGGAGACGCTGCAGAGCGTGATCGACGCCGGCAACATCGTGCTGTCGGCCCACGGCCTGCAAAGCGTCGAATACAATTGCGAATTCCTTCAGGTCACCAAGGCAACACTCTCGCCAAGCTGGGCGGTCACCGCCATCTGCCAGGAGCCGGGCTTTGTCTTTCCGGATGTCCTTTCGGTCACGCAGATGAGCCCGACTCAGATCGACCTGGTTTCGGTCCGCCCGGTCGTCGACGAAAGCGAGCAGGCCGGCAACGGCGGCAGTTACGTGTTGTGCGACGGCGTGGCTCTGCCTTGAGCCCAAAGTCTCAATTGCCCGCGTGACGATGCATGTTGCGCGGCAAGCGCCGCGCCGCTATAGCGCTGGTTTTCCCGAGGCAACAGAAATGTCCGTTGATCTTCAGACAGTGAAGCGCGTCGCGCACCTTGCCCGCATTGCGGTGAGCGAAGAGGACGCCGAGCGCATGACCGGCGAGTTGAACGCCATCCTTGGCTTCGTCGAACAGTTGAACGAGGTCGACGTCTCCGGCGTCGAGCCGATGACCTCGGTCACGCCGATGGAGATGAAGAAGCGGCAGGACGTCGTCACCGACGGTAGCAAGGCCACCGACATCGTCGCCAATGCGCCGGCGACCGATGAGAATTTCTTCCTCGTTCCCAAGGTGGTGGAGTAGGTGGCGGTGGCAGTCGAGATCGCCATCGAGACGCCGCTGCAGGACGACGTGCGCACCCTGGTCGAGGAGCTCAACGCCACGCTGCTCGAACTGACGCCGCCTGAACATTGCTACCACCTGACTGTCGAGCAGATGGCCGGCGAGGACACGAGCGTCTTCATCGCCCGCGACAACGGCCTGGCCATCGGCTGCGGCGCGCTGAAGCGCCATGAAGGCTCGGTCGGCGAGGTCAAGCGCATGTACACGCGGCCCTCGCATCGCGGCCGCAAGATCGGCGCCAAGATCGTCGAACGGGTTGAGGCGCTGGCGCGCAGCGAAGGGCTGAAGCGTCTGGTGCTGGAAACCGGCGACCGCCATCCCGCCGCCTGGACCGTCTACGAACGCGCCGGCTTCTCGCGCTGCGGCCCGGTGCTGGATTATCCCGACTCCGAGTGGTCGGTGTTTTACGAAAAGAGCCTTGCCTGATGAGCGACCTGACCCACCTGACGATTTCGCAGGCCCGTGCCAAGCTGCGCGGCAAGGAGATTACCGCGGCCGAGATCACCGAGGCTTACCTCTCGGCGATCGAGCGCGCCAATCCGGCGCTCAATGCCTATGTCACCGTGACTGAGGACAAGGCGCGCGATATGGCCAAGGCCTCCGACGCGAAGCTGGCGAAGGGTGAGGGCGGTGCGCTGGAGGGCATCCCGCTCGGCATCAAGGACCTGTTCGGCACCGAAGGCGTCCACACCCAGGCCTGCAGCCACGTGCTGGACGGCTTCAAGCCGCGTTACGAATCGACCGTCACCGCCAATCTGTGGGCCGACGGCGCCGTCATGCTGGGCAAGCTCAACATGGACGAGTTCGCCATGGGCTCGTCCAACGAGACATCCTATTACGGCCCGGTGATCAACCCGTGGCGGCGCTCGCGCCTCGACACGGTGGTGATGCCGACGACGCATCAGGGCGACGGCGGCTTTGTTTCGGCCGGCGGCACCAAGACCGCGCGCACCCTCGACAACGCCCAGCTTGTGCCGGGCGGCTCGTCGGGCGGCTCGGCGTCGGCCGTCTCGGCCTTCCTCTGCGCCGGCGCCACGGCGACCGACACCGGCGGCTCGATCCGCCAGCCCGCCGCCTTCACCGGCACGGTCGGCATCAAGCCGACCTATGGCCGCTGCTCGCGCTGGGGCATCGTCGCCTTCGCCTCGTCGCTCGACCAGGCCGGACCAATCGCCCGCGACGTGCGCGACGCCGCGATCCTGTTGAAGTCGATGGCCTCCGTCGATCCGAAGGACACCACTTCGGTCGACCGTCCCGTGCCGGACTACGAGGCGGCGATCGGCAAGCCGATCAAGGGCATGAAGGTCGGCATTCCCAAGGAGTACCGCGTCGACGGCATGCCGGAGGACATCGAGGCCCTCTGGCAGAAGGGCATTGCCTGGCTGAAGGATGCCGGCGCCGAGATCGTCGACATCTCGCTGCCGCACACCAAATACGCCCTGCCGGCCTATTACATCGTCGCGCCCGCCGAAGCCTCATCCAACCTCGCCCGCTATGACGGCGTCCGCTACGGCCTGCGCGTGCCGGGCAAGGACATCATCGACATGTATGAGAGGACCCGCGCCGCCGGCTTCGGCCGCGAGGTCAAGCGCCGCATCATGATCGGCACGTATGTGCTGTCGGCCGGCTATTACGATGCCTACTATCTGCAGGCGCAGAAGGTGCGCACCCTGATCAAGCGCGACTTCGAGAACGTGTTTACTGCCGGCGTCGATGTCATCCTGACCCCGGCAACGCCGTCGGCTGCCTTCGGCGTTGCCGACGAGGACATGGCCTCCGATCCGGTCAAGATGTACCTCAACGACATCTTCACCGTGACCGTCAACATGGCCGGCCTGCCCGGCATCGCTGTGCCCGCCGGCCTCGACGCCAAGGGCCTGCCGCTCGGCCTGCAGCTCATCGGCCGTCCTTTCGATGAGGAAACGCTGTTCCAGACCGCCCATGTCATCGAGCAGGCGGCCGGCACATTTCAGCCGGAGAAGTGGTGGTAGGATCGTTCCTTGTCTAGCGCATGACCCCGAAAATCGGCATCGATTTTCGGAAAAGGATCATGCGCAAAATCAAAGTGTTACAGCGTCCTTTGCGCGTCCAGGGACGCGCGGCGCTGTAATGGGGCGAGGGATGTTCTTCTATCTTTCCAAAATCTTCTGGTTCATCATTCAGCCGCTCAACCTGGCGATCTTCCTGCTGCTGGCTGGATTGCTCGCCGCCTTGCTTGGGCGCAGAAAACTGTTCGCTTCCGGCAGCGTGCTCGCCTTCCTGATCCTCGCGCTGGCGGCCTGGACCTCGGTTGGCGCGATGCTGCTCAATCCGCTTGAAGAGCGCTTTCCCAAGCCGCCGCTGCCACAGAAGGTCGACGGCATCGTCGTGCTCGGTGGTGGCTTCGAGGGCGCCATCAATCTGGTGCGCGGCGGCGACGAGCTGAACAGCGGCGGCGACCGCATGGTCGAGACCGCGATCCTCGCGCGGCGCTTCCCACAAGCGAAAGTGGTCGTTTCCGGCGGCAATGGCGAGCTTTTCCTCGACGGCGAGGGCGACGCCGACACTGCACCCCGCCTGCTTGGCGCGCTCGGCGTCGTGTCCGATCGCCTGATCCTTGAGAACAAATCCCGCAACACCTACGAAAATGCCGTCTTCACCAAGCGATTGGTGGCGCCGAAGCCGGGCGAGACCTGGCTGCTTGTGACCTCGGCCTTCCACATGCCGCGCGCCAAGGCACTGTTCGACAAGGCCGGCTTCGCGACCATTCCCTGGCCGGTCGACTACCGCACCTCGGGCAAGGAGGGCGTCGGCCTGTTCCGCGACAATGCGGCCGATTCGCTGCAGGTCACCACCATGGCCATTCGCGAATGGATCGGTCTCTTTGCCTATTGGCTGTCGGGCCGGATCGATCAGCCGTTTCCGGCGCCGGGCGGCTGACCGATCACCGCCTGTCTGGCGGCGGAGAAGAACTGGCGGCGCACCAGCACCGCAAGCAAGAGCAGCGTCGACAGCACTAACACGATCGGGTCGACGAACCAGCCGAGATAGGCGATCGAGAAGAACACGCCGCGCAGGCCGGAATTGAAATGCTTGCCGGCCAGCATGTTCATGCGCGCCGCACGCCATACCGCTGTTTCGGTAATCGGATTGCGTGAGGCCTCGCCATGCGGGATCGGCACGCAGCCGATCAGGATCGAGCAATAGTTGAACAGCCGATAGGCCCAACCGAACTTGAAGAAGGCGAAGGCGAGGATCAGCACCAGGCCGAAAACTTTCATCTGGAACGCCGTGCGCGATGAGGTCGCACTCAACGGCAAATCGCTCAGCACGGTAAGGACCTGGTCGGAGGCGCCGAGCAGCGCAAAGCAGCCGCCGAGCGCGATCAGCGAGCTGGAGGCGAAGAAGGCGGTGCCCTGCTGCAGGCCGCTCATGATGGCGGTGTCGACGATGCGAATCTCACGCTCGGCCATGGTCCGCATCCAGGTCTCGCGCTGCGCGTTCATCGCCGTCGTCAGCGACACACGGCTGACCAGTCTTCCATCGGAGGCGAGCGTATGCAGGACCCACACGAGGAGGAAGAAGCCCAGTGCCGCGAGATCGGCCGTCGACAGATGGAAGGAATCGCCCATGTTCCTTTGTACCACAGGCAAGGCGGTCGCTTCGATGATCGCTAGGCCGGCAACGGTTCGGCAGTTTTCACGCGCAAGGCGTCGATGACCATATCGGTCCTGGTGACCCATCCGAACGCGTTTTCGAAATTCCACAGCGTTGACTGGCGGTTGAAGTCCGGGCCCGAATGGTTCATCGCGTCCTCGACCAGGATCGGCCAGAATTCCAGCATGTAGGCGTCGCGCGCCGTTGCATCGACGCAGACATTGGTGGCGACCCCGGTGAACAGCAGATGGCGAATCTTGCGGGCTCGCAGATACGCCTCCAGGCCGGTGTTGCAAAAGCCGCTGTAGCGGGATTTGCGGATGACATGGTCGCCGGGCTCGGGCTTCAGCGCATCGACGATTTGCCAATCCCAGCTGTTGTCGATCAGCAGCTTGCCGCGAAGCTCCGGACGCCCGCGCATCATGACCATCCCCAGTTCCTTGTGGTAGTTCGGTGAGGAGGGATCTCCCGCATCGCTGAGATCGGGTCTGTACGACATCTGCAGATAGACCATCGTCACGCCTGCTTTGCGCGCGGCAGCGAGCAGGCGCTTGTTGGCCTCGATGGCTGGTGCCGCGCCGGATATGTCGAACCCTGCCAGGTCGAACATGCCGCCTGCCGAAGCAAAGGCGTTCTGCATGTCCACCACAATGATGGCTGTCTGGGCAGGCACGATACCCACCGGATCCGGCCTGGCATTCAAGGCGAGCATTGCTTCCTCCCTGGGTAAGTGACAAGCAAGGCACTGACGCCGCCTTCGGGGGCGCAAGGCGCAGATTAATCGCGCCGTCATGGTCTAGCAACCAATGTCGCTGCAGGAGCAAACAAGGTCGGCAGGCGCCGCGCCGCGATTGTCAAAACAGCGGAAACATCATGAGAATTCCTATATGTAGGTTTCAAAGGGTGCAGGAGATAGCAAAAGCGTGTTCCTTTCGGTTTTCGACCTGTTCAAGATCGGCATCGGCCCGTCGAGCTCGCACACGATGGGGCCGATGACGGCCGCGCGGCGCTTCCTCGACGAGGTTGCCGGTGACGACTGGCCGCGCCCGGCCGGCGCAAAGGTCGAGCGCATCGCCGCCAGCCTGCACGGCTCGCTCGCCTATACCGGCATCGGCCATGGTTCGGACCGCGCCGTGGTACTGGGGCTGGCCGGCGAAACACCACAGACGGTGGACCCCGACCAGGCCGACGTCATTGTCGCCCGCATCGCCACCGACAAGCGAGTATCGCCGCCCGGACACCCGTCCTATCGCTTTGATCCGGCCACCGATCTGGTGCTCGACAAGAAGACGCCGCTGACCGGCCACGCCAACGGCATGGCCTTCTACGCTTACGATGCCGCCGACCGCCTGCTGCTTAAGCGCATCTACTATTCGATCGGCGGCGGCTTCGTCGTTTCCGACGAAGAGCTGCAGCGGATGAAGGCCAAGGGCTCGGTGACGACCGAAGGCAAGAAGGTGCCTTACCCCTTCAAGAATGCCGTCGAAATGCTGGCGATGGCCGGCAGGAGCGGGCTTTCCATCGCCGAGATGAAGCGCGTCAACGAGGAGACGCAAATGTCGCGCGAGAAGCTCGACAGCGGCCTCGACGCCATCTGGAGCGCCATGAAGGGCTGCATCGATCGCGGCCTGTCGCAGGATGGCATCATGCCGGGAGGGCTGAAGGTGCGCCGCCGCGCCCGCCAGCTCCACGACAAGTTGCAGGAGCAGTGGCAGCAGAACCGGCCGAACCCGCTGCTCGCCAATGACTGGCTATCGATCTACGCCATGGCGGTCAACGAAGAGAACGCCGCCGGCGGCCGTGTCGTCACGGCGCCGACCAATGGCGCGGCCGGCACATTGCCGGCGGTGCTGCGCTACTGGCTGCATTTCCACCCCGAGGCCGACCAGCCGAGCATCCGCGACTTCCTGCTGACGGCGGCGGCCGTCGGCGGCATCATCAAGACCAACGCCTCGATCTCGGGCGCCGAGGTCGGCTGCCAGGGCGAGGTGGGTTCGGCCTCGGCGATGGCGGCTGCTGGGCTTTGCGCAGTCATGGGCGGCACGCCCGAACAGGTCGAGAACGCTGCCGAGATCGCGCTCGAACACCATCTCGGCATGACCTGCGATCCGGTTGGCGGACTGGTGCAGGTGCCCTGCATCGAGCGCAACGCGCTGGGCGCCGTCAAGGCCGTGACCGCCGCCTCGCTGGCGATCAAGGGCGATGGCGTTCACTTCGTGCCGCTCGACGCGGCGATCGAGACCATGCGCCAGACCGGTCTCGATATGAACGAGAGGTACAAGGAGACCAGCCTTGGCGGTCTCGCCGTCAATGTGGTGGAGTGCTGAGCCGACCCCGGCGTTCCGTACTGGCACTGTGGAGAAGTCGATGAGGCCGTTGACGCGCTGGGCTGTCAGGCTAAATCTTGGGCCATGGCTCTCAATCTCCTAAAACTTTGCGTCGGCTGCGACAGCGTCGAGGATCTGGAAGAGTGGATCGCCTTTCGCTCGATGAGCGCCGCCGCGCCGGGGAACCTGCGGAACACTGGCACACCACCCGCATGGTGCCGACGCGTGGCGCCGAGATCACCGATGGCGGCTCGCTCTATTGGGTGATCAAAGGCAATGTGCAGTGCCGCCAGCTGATCACCGAGATCCGGCCGTTCACCGACGACGAAGGCATCGGCCGCTGCCATCTTATGCTCGACCCGCAAGTCGTGCGCACCGACTGGCAGCCGCGCCGCGCTTTCCAGGGCTGGCGATACCTGAAGCCGTCCGATGCGCCCGCCGATCTCGGCAAGGGCAAGGCCGCGATTGCCGAGATGCCGCCGAAACTGCGGCTCGAACTGGCCGAACTCGGCCTGCTTTAGTCAGCTGTCCTGAAACCGCTTCTCCTGCCCGGCCGTACTGGTCCTTCATGTCGCCCATGATGGGACTTGCAAGCGCTGCCGCCGCGCCACATCTTGATCTCATGAGCGACAACAAGCAGCCCGTGCCCGCAAAGGCCGATTCTGCGCCGGTCAAACCTCAATCAAGCACCGGCGAGATCGATGCTTTCATTCGTCAGGCAAGGACGCTCGCCGCGTCCGCGACCGGTGCGGGCCGGCTGATCCTGGCGCTCGACGCAACGATGAGCCGGCAGCCGACCTGGGATCTGGCCAATGCGTTGCAGGGCGAGATGTTCGACGCCGTCGGCAAGGTCGGCACCCTCAGCGTCCAATTGGTCTATTTCCGCGGGCTTGGCGAATGCCGCTCGTCCGATTTCGTCACCAACACCAATGCCTTGAAGCAATTGATGACGCGCATCGAATGCCGCAGCGGCAACACCCAGATCGGCAAGGTGCTCGCCCATGCGCTGAAGGAGACCGCGAAGGGCAAGGTCAATGCCCTTGTCTATATCGGCGATGCAATGGAGGAAAACCCCGACGACCTAGCGGACAAGGCAGCCAGCCTCGGCCTGCATGGCGTTCCGGTCTTCGTCTTCCAGGAAGGTCATGATTCCGGCGCAGAAAAGGCGTTCAAGGAAATCGCACGGCTGTCCAAAGGGGCTTGGTTCCGTTTTGATCGGCGGGCTGCCGCGACGCTGGCAGGACTGCTTTCGGCGGTCGCCATGTTCGCGACCGGTGGGCTGAAGGCGCTGGAAGCCAGGGGTAGTCCGGGAGACCGGCTGTTGATCGAGCATTTGCGGGGCGGCGGGAGCTGATGGGCGCAATCATCGCACTTGTTGCACTGGTTCTGGTGCTTTTTGGCGTCGCGGCGATTTTCGTGCGCGCCGATCCGGCAAAGGTTGCGGACGGCTTGAAGACGCTGGGGCCGGTTCTTCTGGCACTGGCCGGTGCAGCCGTGCTTGTCGCGGGCCGCGGCGGCGTCGGCGGCATGATGCTGCTTGGCGCGGCCGCCTGGTATGGTTCGATGCGGATGGCGCGGCCGACATCGAAGCCGGCGGCCAGCAAGCGTTCGACTGTGCGCACCGCGGCGCTGGAGATGGAGCTCGATCACCAGACCGGCGGGCTGGAAGGCCTGGTGCTGGCCGGACGCCACGAAGGCAAGATGCTTGGCTCGATGGGCCTGGCGGAATTGCAGCAGCTCTATCGCGAGCTCCCGGGCGATCCCGAGAGCCGCCAGTTGCTAGAGACGTATCTTGACGGCAGGTTTCCCATCTGGCGCAAAAACGCTGAGCCGGACGGTGGCGAAGGGCTGGGTGTTGCGCCAGGTGCGGGCGCCATGACTAAGGAGGAGGCCTACAAGATCCTTGGTCTTGAAGCGGGGGCCGCCGCGGCGGATGTCCGCAAGGCGCACCGCCGCCTGATGCAGCGCCTGCACCCCGATATCGGTGGCACGTCGTTCCTTGCGGCGCGGATCAATGAAGCCAAGGACGTCTTGCTCTCCAACCACAATTAGTCTCCTTCGACGCAGAAATTTCCCGGGAGAATCCAGCACCGTCCTACTGTTGGACGGCGTAGCACGCGATTTTCTTCTTCTTCAAAGCACTGCAGGCGTTCCAGGCAGCGTCCTTTGAACCGAAGCCGCCAAACCGGGCGCGGTAGTAGGTCACGCCGTCCTTGTCGAAGGCGACGGTGAAGCCGGCCGCATCGGCCAGGACCTTGGGCGCCTGCTTGCTCGTCTTGTCGAGGAAGGCCTGGGCTTCGGACTGCTTTGGCGACGAAGCGACCTGGATCGCCCATCCCGATGGCACCGAGGCGGTGTTGACCGGGTCGACCGCCGGCGCGGGTGCCGGCTCGGCATAGGCGGCCACGACTTGCGGCGCCGGAACCTCGGTCGCGGCGGCGACGGCCACCGTCTTGACCTTCTTGATCTGGACGACGGGAGCGGTCTCTTCGACGACCGGCGCGCTGTCGTCCGCCGAGGCAACCGTCGTATCCTCTTCGACCGCCGGCTTTTCATCCGGGGTCGGCGCATCGTGCTTCGGCAGGAACACCTTGGCCAGCGCGCGGATCGGACCGTCGCCGCCAGCCTTGGCGATCAAGGCGCCACCGCCGCGGGTCGACGCCCTCGGCATATAGGCGTTGATCAGGCCGGCCATCTGGTTGTCGCGGCTGCGGCCCGAGGTTCCTCCCATGACGACGGCGACGAGGCGGCGGTTGCCATCGGAAACCGACGAGACGAGGTTGAAGCCGGAGGCGCGGGTGTAACCGGTCTTGATGCCGTCGACGCCCTTGATGCGGCCGAGCAGGCGGTTGTGACCGTTGATGCGCTGGCGGCCATAGAGGAAGGAGCGCTGCGAGAAATAGCCGTAATATTGGGGGAAGTGCTCCCTGAGCGCTATGCCAAGCATCGCCATGTCGTGGGCAGTGGTGAACTGGCCGGGATCGGGCAGGCCGTTGGCGTTGCGGAACACGGTGCCGTTCATGCCGAGCGCGCGTGCCTTGGCGGTCATCATGCGGGCAAAATCGGGCTCGCTGCCGCCGAGCAGTTCGCCGAGCGCGGTCGCCGAATCATTGGCCGACTTGGTCACCATCGACAGGATGGCCGTCTCCACCGAAACCGCGCGGCCGGCTTTCACACCGAGCTTGGTCGGCGGCTCGGCCGCGGCACGGGCCGAAAACGGCACAGGCGTGTTCTTGCTGATCCGACCTTTGGCCAGCGCCTCGAAGGTCAGATAGAGCGTCATCATCTTGGTCAGCGAGGCGGGGTAGCGCCGGCCGTTCGCGTCGGACGAATAGAGCACCTTGCCGGTCTTGGCATCGACGACGATGGCCGCGGACTTGGCCGCCATCGACGAGGCCACGTCGCCGAGAACGACCGCCATCGCCAAAGCGACGATCATGACCGCCCTGAAGGAGATTGAGGATTTGGAGACGAAGCCCGACCACGCCTGACGCACTGATACTTCCCTTGAATTTCATTGCCTTGGAGGCGGCAAAGGGACCTGCCTCGCTTCCGGCCAAACTATCGCGGTCGGCGTTACCAATCCGTTTATGGTAACCGCCGCGTTCACCATTTTCTTTGCGTTTGAGCCTCCCTTTATTCGAATTTTATCCATTGCCGGCGCAGCGGCGCCCACAAAGCAGGCAAAAACTTGACTTTTGTGCAGCGCACAATATATTCATCGTGCATTGCACAAGGGCGCCCGGGGCTAAAGGGCGTTTCAACCAAAGGGAAACGTGAAATGACCCAGACCTATGAGGACTTCAGCAAATACGGCAAAGAGTTTGCCGACACCGGATTGAAGAGCTTCGCTTCCCTCTCGAAGGGTGCGCAGGCGATCGCCACCGAGGCTGGCGAGTACACCAAGAAGAGCCTCGAAGCGGGCAGCGCCGCGTTCGAGAAGCTGTTTTCGGCCAAGTCGCTGGACAAGGCGATCGAGATCCAGTCCGAATACGCCAAGCAGAGCTACGAGAGCTTCGTCGCCGAAGCCACCAAGATCGGCGACCTCTATGCCGAGCTCGCCAAGGAAGCCTACAAGCCGTTCGAATCGATCATCGCCAAGGCGAAGTAATTTCGTCCGACGGCACTGAAAAACGGCCTGCGGGCCTGCAGGACAGACCCGGTCGCGGATGCGCGGCCGGGTTTTTTCATGCCCGGTTCAATTCCGGGGCTTTATGTCCTCACGATTTTCAAAATCGCTCAAGTTTGCCCACCTAGCCATATTGTCAGCTAACCAGAAGGGCTTAAAATCGTCCATCGAACACCTACATGTCGAACTCGCATGGGGATTCGAAAGAGGCAGGACTACGTGACGATCGGTTTGACTGCCACGGCAGGCGTGGTGCGGATGCAAAGTGACGGCGACGGCAACGAGGCCGGTCGCGGCACTGCCGTTATCACGCGCACCAAGACCAAGACCAAAAAGCCCAGCCTATACCGGGTCCTCATCCTCAACGACGACTACACGCCCATGGAGTTCGTGGTTCACGTCCTGGAGCGTTTTTTCCAGAAGGACCGCGAAGCCGCCACACGCATCATGCTTCATGTTCACAATCATGGAGTGGGCGAGTGCGGGGTCTATACATTCGAGGTGGCCGAGACCAAAGTGTCCCAGGTCATGGATTTTGCACGACAGAATCAGCATCCGCTGCAATGCGTGATGGAGAAGAAGTGAGGTAACATGCCGGCTTTCTCCCAAGGCCTGGAAAAGGCGCTTCACCAGGCGCTGACGCTCGCCAATGAGCGGCACCATGAATATGCAACGCTCGAACACCTGCTGCTTGCGCTGATCGACGACACCGAGGCGGCCGCCGTCATGCGCGCCTGCAACGTCGATCTCGACGAGCTGAAGCACACCGTTCTCACCTACATCGACACGGAGCTCGACAATCTCGTCACCGGCTACGACGAAGACTCCAAGCCAACCGCCGGTTTCCAGCGCGTCATCCAGCGCGCCGTCATCCACGTGCAGTCGTCCGGTCGCGAGGAAGTATCCGGCGCCAACGTGCTCGTCGCAATCTTCGCCGAGCGCGAGAGCCACGCCGCCTATTTCCTGCAGGAACAGCAGATGACCCGCTACGACGCGGTCAACTACATCTCGCACGGCATCGCCAAGCGTCCAGGCGCCTCGGAGAGCCGCACCCCGCGCGGCGCCGATGACGAGCAGGGCGGCCCGAATGGCGCCGAGCCGCAGGAGGAGAACGGCAAGAAGAAGCAGCAGCAGGACGCGCTGACCGCCTATTGCGTCAACCTCAACAACAAGGCCAAGGCCGGCAAGATCGACCCGCTGATCGGCCGCGAGAGCGAGATCAACCGTACCATCCAGGTGCTGTGCCGCCGCTCCAAGAACAACCCGCTCTACGTTGGCGATCCCGGCGTCGGCAAGACGGCGATTGCCGAAGGTCTGGCCAAGCGCATCGTCGAAGGCGATGTGCCGGAAGTGCTGCACAACGCAACTATCTTTGCGCTAGACATGGGCACGCTGCTCGCCGGCACCCGCTATCGCGGCGATTTCGAGGAGCGGTTGAAGCAGGTCGTCAAGGAGCTCGAGGATTATCCTGGCGCCGTGCTGTTCATCGACGAGATCCACACCGTGATCGGGGCAGGGGCGACGTCGGGCGGCGCCATGGATGCGTCGAACCTTCTGAAGCCCGCGCTGTCGACCGGCGCCATCCGCTGCATCGGCTCGACCACCTACAAGGAGTTTCGCCAGTTCTTCGAGAAGGATCGCGCGCTGGTGCGGCGCTTCCAGAAGATCGACGTCAACGAGCCGACCATCGAGGACGCCATCGAGATCATGAAGGGCCTGAAGCCCTATTTCGAGGAGTTCCACAAGGTCCGCTACACGAGCGAGGCGATCAAAGCCTCGGTCGAGCTGTCAGCGCGCTACATCAACGACCGCAAGTTGCCGGACAAGGCGATCGACGTGATCGACGAGACCGGCGCCTCGCAGATGCTGGTGCCGGAGGCCAAGCGCAAGAAGACCATCGGCATCAAGGAGATCGAAGCGACGATCGCCACCATGGCGCGCATCCCGCCGAAGACGGTTTCGGCTGACGACGAGAAGGTGCTGCAGGGCCTCGACATCGAGCTGAAGCGCGTCGTCTACGGCCAGGATACCGCGATCACCGCGCTGACCTCGGCGATCAAGCTGGCACGTGCCGGCCTGCGCGAACCGGAAAAGCCGATCGGGTCCTACCTGTTCTCCGGCCCGACCGGCGTCGGCAAGACCGAAGTGGCAAAGCAGCTCGCCGCCTCGCTCGGTGTCGAGCTGATCCGCTTCGACATGTCGGAATATATGGAACGCCATACCGTCTCGCGGCTGATCGGCGCGCCTCCCGGCTATGTCGGCTTCGACCAGGGCGGCCTGTTGACCGACGGCGTCGACCAGCATCCGCACTGCGTGCTGCTGCTCGACGAGGTCGAGAAGGCGCATCCGGACCTGTTCAACATCCTGTTGCAGGTCATGGACCACGGCAAGCTGACCGACCACAACGGCAAGCAGATCGACTTCCGCAATGTCATCCTGATCATGACCACCAATGCGGGCGCGTCCGACGCGCAGCGCGCGGCGATCGGCTTCGGTTCGACCAAGCGTGAAGGCGACGATGTCGAGGCGATCAACCGGCTGTTCACGCCGGAGTTCCGCAACCGCCTCGATGCGATCATCCCGTTCGGCTCGCTGCCGGTGCCGGTCATCCATCAGGTGGTGCAGAAGTTCGTCATGCAGCTGGAGGCCCAGCTTTCCGAGCGTGGCGTCACCTTCGAGCTGTCGCCCGAGGCGATCTCGTGGCTGGCCGACAAGGGCTATGACGAGCGCATGGGCGCGCGTCCGCTCGGTCGCGTCATCCAGGAGCACATCAAGAAGCCGCTGGCCGACGAGGTGCTGTTCGGCAAGCTGAAGAAGGGCGGCACGGTGCGCGTCACCGTCGAGAAGAAGGAG
Source organism: Mesorhizobium sp. CNPSo 4689 (assembly GCF_057784325.1). Taxonomy (NCBI): domain Bacteria; kingdom Pseudomonadati; phylum Pseudomonadota; class Alphaproteobacteria; order Hyphomicrobiales; family Phyllobacteriaceae; genus Mesorhizobium; species Mesorhizobium sp. CNPSo 4689. Next base: position 45,650 of record NZ_JBWLUZ010000025.1, on the reverse strand, counting down.
ACCGGCGAGACCGGCCTGAAGCTCGAATCGCTGGCCGACGAAGCGCCGGTGAAACCGAAGAAGGAAGAGCCGGACGAAGCGCCGAAGGTACGCAAGGCCGTGGCGAAGAAGCCGGCCGCGAAAAAGGTGGTGGCGCAGAAGCCGGAGCCGAAGGGCAAGGACGGCGGCAAGCGCAGCCTGGTGCCGCAATTGCCGCGCAAGGGCTGACAAGCCTCCGAGTCAAATAGTCAAAAAGCCCCGGAAACGGGGCTTTTTTCGTGGTAGGAGGATGCCGCGTGGAGCTCGGGCAAATCATCGTGCTGAACGGCGCGCCGCGATCGGGAAAGTCGAGCATTGTCCAGGTGATCCAGGAGACGTTCGACGGCGCCTGGATGAATCTGGGCGTCGACGTTTATGCACGGATCACCCCGCCAAGCTATCGTCCCGGCATCGGCCTGCGTCCCGAGGGAGAGCGTCCCGATCTTGAAATCTACCTACCCCAATTCTACGCCGCACTCTATGAATCGATTGCCGCCCATAGCCGGGCGGGACTGAATGTCGTCGCCGATGTCGGTCACCACGACGCCTATTCGAAGCCGCTCAACATACTTGCCGATTGCGCCCGGCGGCTCGCCGGCCTGCCGGCGCTTTTCGTCGGAGTTCGCTGCCCGATCGAGGTGATCCTTGAAAGGCGCGCGCAGACTTCCGCGGAGGGCTATGTGACGGGATCGCGTGATGATCCGGCACCGCTGCCGGTCCGCCTCTGGCAGGAGGCGGTCCACAAGCCAGGCCTCTACGATCTGGAGGTCGATACGTCGCAGCTCAGCCCGGCACGGTGTGCACAGGCAATCCTGCAACAGCTGGGCACGCAGCCGACCGCCTTTCAGAGACTGGCGCAATCGCCGGCTAGCTGAACTTCGGTTGCGGCCGGCTTAGCTTCCCAGCGCGGCCCGTATCTTTTCGGCGTTCTCCACCAGCACCTCCGGCTTCTCCATCTGTCCGGAGTGCGGCTTCAACGGAATGCCGTCGAAGCGCGGAATGACGTGCACATGCAGGTGATAGACGCTCTGTCCCGATGCCGGTTCGTTGAACTGCAGGATGGTGACGCCATCGGCGGTGAAGGCTTTTTTGACCGCCAGCGCAACCTTCTGCACAACCGCAAAAAGCGGACCGAATGTCGCCGGATCGGCGTCGATCAGATTGCGCGACGGCGCCCTTGGCACCACCAGCGTATGACCGGTCCCTTGCGGCATCACATCCATGAAGGCGACAACGGCGTCATCTTCATAGACGCGATGCGACGGGATTTCGCCGCGCAGGATTTTCGCGAAGATGTTGCCGGGATCGTAGGTGGCTTCGGCCATGGCGTGCCCTCCAGATAATTGTCCAGCCCGTTTAGCGGCCATCGCGCGGCAAGGCGACGCCGACCAGGCTTCAGCTATTCCGCCAGGTCCTTGCGGAATGGCGTGTGGTCCTCAAGATATTCGCCCATCCGCTCGACTTCGCGGCGTTCCCGCCTGAGATAGTCAGCCACCGCGTTGCGCAGGCCGGGGTGCGCGATGTAGTGCGCCGAATGCATGGTCACCGGACGATAGCCGCGCGCCAGCTTGTGCTCACCTTGCGCGCCGGCCTCGACCACCTTCAGCTTGTGCTCGATGGCGAAGTCGATCGCCTGGTGGTAGCAGACCTCGAAATGCAGGAACGGGTGGTCCTCGATGCAGCCCCAGTTGCGCCCGTAGAGCGCATCGGAGCCGATGAAGTTGATGGCGCCGGCGATGTAGCGTCCATTGCGTTTGGCCATCACCAGCAGGATGTCGTCGGCCATCCGCTCGCCGATCATCGAGAAGAATTCGCGGTTAAGGTACGGCCGGCCCCATTTCCTGCTGCCGGTGTCCATGTAGAAGGCGAAAAACTCGTCCCAGGCCTTTTCGGTTAGGTCCTTGCCGGTCAGCCAGTCGATCGAAATGCCGTCGGCGAGCGCCTCGCGCCGCTCCTTCTTCATCGCCTTGCGCTTGCGCGAGGCGAGCGTGGCGAGAAAGTCGTCGTAGTTCGAAAAGCCTTCATTGAAAAAATGGAACTGCTGGTCGGTGCGGTGCAGGAAACCTGCCGCCTCCAGCGTCGCGACATCGCTCTCGCTGGCGAAGGTGACATGCGCGGAGGACACGCCGAGCTTGTCGGTCACCATCTTGAGACCAGCGGCAAGGCCGGCCTTCACCGTATCTTCGTCTTCACCCTTGCCGACCAGCAGGCGAGGACCTGTGACCGGCGTGAACGGCACAGCACTTTGCAGCTTCGGATAGTAGCGCCCGCCGGCGCGCGCGAAAGCATCCGACCAGCCATGGTCGAAGACATATTCGCCCTGGCTGTGCGATTTCAGATAGCAGGGCACGGCCCCGAGCAGCCTGCCTTGCGCGCTCTCCAGCCTGAGGTGATGGCCCTGCCAGCCGGTGCGCCGCACGGCGCAGCCGGAATCCTCGAGCGCGCTCAGAAAAGCGTATGAAACGAGAGGGTTGTAGCCATTTTCTGCATCGCCGCTCGTGGTGCCGGCAAAGCCGTTCCACTCATCGCAGGTGAAGGCGCCGATGCCGGCGGCGACACGGATCGAAAACTCCCCATTCGCCGTTTGCCCATCGCCGTCGTCACCCTGATCCATGAGGCTTATTTAAGCTCCCTATGGGGCCGTGCAAGCCTGGATCACGCCACCTTTACGAGATCGGGTTCAAAACCTTCGAACGTCATCTGGTCGGCGTATCTGAAGGTCAGGTCGACCGCCGGTTGGTCATGCACGGTCCAGGTGATGACAGGCATTTTCAACCGCTCGCGCACGAAACTGACGAACGGGTTCGGCAGGTCGCCCGCCGCATAGGAGGTGAAGGCGATGTCATGCGCCAGCATTGAGAAATGTGCTTCGATCAGCTGGTTGTCCTTGCCATAGGCTGTCAGTCCGCCGGGGATGCCGGCCGCATGTTTCGGAAAGTCGCGGATCAACCAGTGGTCGAACGACATGATCGCGGCCTTGCCCCTGTAGCGCCTGAGCATCTTGCCGACGCTCTCCACCAGGCCCTGGTCGTGACCGGGAACGCCCTTCAGTTCGACGACCATCGGCACGCGGCCGTCGACCAGATCGAGCGCCTGCTGCAGCGTCGGCACGTGATCCGATGTGCCGCCGACCTTCAGCGTCGTCAGCTCTGCCGCCGTTCGCTGCCAGACGAAACCGTCCTGGCCGGTCAGCCGCTTGAGGTCGCCGTCATGGATGACGACGGGGATACGGTCCGACGACAGGTGGACGTCGCATTCGATCGCATAGCCGCGCTCGGTGGCGGCGGCGAAGGCCGACAGCGTGTTTTCCCAACGCGCCTTGTTCATGTCGTGGAAGCCGCGATGCGCGACGGGGCGGGCCGTCAGCCAGGAAAGATCAGTCATGATTGCGCCTGCTCTATTCGACTTCGAAGATCGCTTCGATTTCCACTGCGGCATTAAGCGGCAGCGAGGCGGTGCCGACGGCGGAGCGGGCATGCTTGCCGCGCTCGCCAAGTGCTGCGACCAGAAAATCGGAAGCGCCATTGGCGACCAGATGCTGCTCGACGAAACCCGGCGCCGATGCGACGAAGACGGTGATCTTCACCACGCGGCGGATTTTCTCGAGATCGCCGAGCGCCGCCTTGGCCTGCGCCAAAATGTTGATCGCGCAGTATTTTGCGCCTTCCTGGCCGGCTGCCGTGTCGACGTCGCGGCCCAGCAGGCCGCTCGCCTGCAGCTTGCCGTCCTTGAGCGGCAATTGCCCGGCGGTGAACAGCATGTTGCCGGTTCGGCAATAGGGCACGTAGTTGGCGGCGGGCGCGGCGGCGGCAGGAATCGTCACGCCGAGATCACTTAGCCGCTTTTCGATTGTTTCACTCATTGGTTTTCCCTATTGCTGGAAGGCGCCGCGTTAGCCGGGCCGAAATTGCTATTTTTGCCTCGCTTCCGCCATGACTTTTTTTAAGCTGGACCATCTTTCCCTGCGGCCTGCCATCAGCCGCGACGATCGGAGCACCATATGCGCGCAACGCGCCTTGCCTTCCACGCCGTCCTGCTGCCAACGCTCTTCTCGATGGCTCCAGCCTTTGCCGTGCCGGCCCTGCAGGCGCATCGCGCCGTCTACGATCTCACCTTGAGCAAGGCCTCCGATCGCTCGGGAATCACCGGCATATCGGGCCGCATGGTCTATGAGTTCAATGGTTCGCCCTGCGAGGGCTATACGGTCAAGTTCCGCTTCGTCACCCAGATCGTCACCAACGACAACACCAGGCTGACCGACCAGCAGACGACCACCTTCGAGGATGCCGAGGGCAAGACGTTCTCCTTCGTCACCAAATCCTTCGTCGACCAAAACCTCGACAAGGAGGTCAAGGGCACCGCGACCAAGGAGGCCAAGGGCCTCAAGGTCGATATCGACAAGCCCGAGAAGAACAGCCTGGAGCTCGCCGCCACCCAGTTTCCGACGCAGCATCTGGTCGAGCTGATCGGCAAGGCGGAAAAGGGCGAAAATTTCTACGAAACCAATCTCTTCGACGGCTCGGAAGACGCCAACAAGGTGATGACCACCACCGTCATCGTCGGCAAGAAGGCCGACGGCGACAAGGCCGACCCGGAAGCGCCGGCGCTGGCCAAGCTTGCCGGCGACAAATACTGGCCGGTCGACATCGCCTATTTCGACGACACCGACAAGACCGGCGAAGAGGTGCCGGAATACCGGATCAGCTTCAAGCTGCACGAGAACGGCATCACCCGCGATCTCACCATGGACTATGGCGAGTTCTCGATGACCGGCAAGCTGGTCAACCTGTCCCTGTTCGACCAGTCGAAGCCCTGTCCGGCGAAGTAGCGCCACCCCGCTTTGAGTTAACCACGACCCGGCGACCGACTTGAACGCGCCGCAATCAGGCCCCAGCTTTCCCTTCAAGCATATTCGGGGGGAGTGCAGCTTGAGCAGGATCGACGTGTTCGTGGCGCCGCGGCCCAATCCGGCGCTGATCAGGGTCATGACGGTCTTCAACCGGATCGTCATGCTGCGCGGCGTGCCGGGGTTTCGCGATCTCTTGCCGTTCAACCGGCTGGCCGGGCTGCGCGGCGTCGCCAATGTCCGCCACATCGACTTTCCCGACGCTGACCGGGAGCGCCTGAAGGCCTGCTGCGGCGCCGGCAAGGCGACCTTCATCACCCCCAACCATCCCGAGTTCTTCACCGATTGGATGATCGACAAGGAGATCGTCTCGCAGGTCAGCCCGCTCGCCGCCTCCTGGGCCACGCATGGGGTCGTCAACGGGCTCGGCCGGCCGATGCAGAAATTCTGGCTGGCCAACAATCTGATCGCCCAGATCCCCGGCAACAGCGCAGCGGCCAGGGAACACTCGGTCGGCTGGGCGCTGCAGGGGCACGGCGTGCTCCTGCACCCGGAAGGCAGCGTCGGCTGGCACGGCAATGTCGTCGCGCCGCTGCTTCCGGGTGCCGTCGAGATGGGGCTCGAGGCGCTGAAGCGCGGCCCCGCCACGGCTGCCGATTTCAAGGTCTGGGTCGCGCCGGTGGTCTGGAAGCTCGCCTTCACCGGCAATGTCGAGCCGGGGCTGGCAAAGGAATGCACCTATGTCGAGCGCAGGCTGGGGATCGACCGCCGCTCCGCCGATACGCTGCCGGAGCGTGTCCACCATATCTATTCGACGCTGTTGTCGCGCGACGTGGCCGCCTCGGGCATGGTGTCCGACCGGCGGGTCCCATACGACGTGCTGCAAAAGGCGTTGCTGGTCGAACTTAGCCACCGGCTCGGCGAGGTCATTTCGGCCGACAGCGCCCTCGGCGACATCATCGAACTGCTGCGCCTGTCACGCCGCTGGCTGCGTGAAAACGCCGGTGACGCCGAGAGATCGAAAAAGGTCCGCGCGCTTACCGAGACGATCCAGCGCCTGCAGCGGGTCGGGCCTTGGGCGTCAGTCAGTCCGACGGTCACGCAGGAGGAGATCGCCGAGCATCTGAAGCGCATCCGCAACGACTATTGCAAGGGTGGACTGCGCGATACGCTCAACCGCTTCATTCCGCAGCCGGCCGGACCGCGCCGCGCCCACATCCGCGTGCCGGAACCGCTGGGCTTGCATACCTTTGAAGGCTCGGTCGACGAGGCGCTCGACGAATTGCGGTCGCGTATGCAGGAAGCCATCAGCGGTATCGTGGCCGGTCTCGACGCAAGTGGCGGCTTCATTTCCTATCCGAATCCCTTCTATCATCGCTGAGGTTGGACGCCGGGCTAATCGCATGGCTGCCAGAGAGAAATCGGGAGTGCGGCAAGCCTCATGGCGGTCTATGTCGATGCGGCAATCTGGAAATGGGCCGGCCATCGCTGGTGCCATCTGATGGCCGACGATACCGACGAACTGCATCGCTTTGCGGCCGCGCTCGGCGTCAAGCGTTCATCCTATCAAGGACCACCCAGGACATCGGCGCCGCATTATGACATAACCGGCTTCGAGCGCGACCGCGCGGTGCGGCTCGGCGCCATCGAATGCAGCCGCGAGGAGATCGTCGCGATCTTCCGGCGGGTGCGAGTGCCGAACGGGAAGAGACGCCCATGACATTGACGGCATTTCTGGCTTACTGCGCCGCGATCACGCTTGCGGCGGCAACGCCCGGTCCGGCGATGTTTGCGGTCATCACCAACGGCGTCTCGCGCGGCTTCGTTCGCGCCTTCATGGCCGGCGTCGGCATTGCCGCCGGCGACGCGGTGCTGGTGATCCTGGCGCTGCTCGGCCTTGTGGCGCTGGCGAAGACCTTCGAATGGGTGTTTCTCGCCCTGAAATATGCAGGTGCCGCCTATCTGGTGTTCCTTGGCATCAGGATGTGGCGGTCGGCAGCCGCGCAATCCGATGGGCCAACTGCGGCGCAGCCAAGGCTGGCCCGATCGTTTTTCCTCGGTGCGTCCATCGCCCTGGGCAATCCGAAGGCGATCCTGTTCCACGCTTCCATCATGCCGCTGATCCTCGACCTCGATACGATGACCTTCGCCGACGGAGTGCTGGTGATTGCCGTCGTGATCAGCGTCAACATCGTCACCATGGGTGTCTATGCCGCTCTGGCCGGAAGGGCTTCCGGCTGGTTCAGGACGCCGGGCCGCATGCGCCTGATGAACAGGTTTGCCGGCAGCGCCATGATCGGCACCGGTGCGCTGATCGCCGCACGCTGAGCCATAAGACGGCGCAGCGCTTGCGTTTGTCGCGCATCCCCTCTATATGGCCGCTCATTCCACACACGGACTTTGGTGTCTGCCCGGGAGAAATCCGGCTGAAACCTCCGGTGGCGTTCGAGGACATAAGTCCAAAAATGCCTGTGTCCGTGGAGGCTAACCGGAAAGGAACTAAGAATGGCTCTGCCTGATTTCAGCATGCGCCAGCTTTTGGAAGCTGGCATTCACTTCGGCCACCAGACCCACCGCTGGAACCCGAAGATGGCGCCTTACATCTACGGCGCCCGTAACAACATCCACATCATCGACCTGTCGCAGACGGTGCCTTTGCTGCACCAGGCGCTGAAGCAGGTGTCCGACACCGTCGCCAAGGGCGGCCGCGTGCTGTTCGTCGGCACCAAGCGCCAGGCGTCCGACATCGTTGCCGATGCCGCGCAGCGTTCGGCGCAGTACTACGTCAATTCGCGTTGGCTCGGCGGCATGCTGACCAACTGGAAGACGATCTCGAACTCCATCCAGCGCCTGCGCAAGCTCGATGAGCTGCTGGCCGGCGAGGCCCAGGGCCTCACCAAGAAGGAGCGCCTCAACCTCGACCGCGAGCGCGAGAAGCTCGACAAGGCGCTGGGCGGTATCAAGGACATGGGCTCGACCCCGGACCTGATGTTCGTCATCGACACCAACAAGGAAGCGATCGCCATCCTCGAGGCCAAGCGCCTCGGCATTCCGGTCGTCGCCATCATCGATTCGAACTGCGATCCGGACAAGATCGACTTCCCGATCCCCGGCAATGACGACGCGGCCCGCGCCATCCAGCTCTATTGCGACCTGATCGCCAAGGCTGCGATCGACGGCATCGCTCGCCAGCAGGGCGCGCTCGGCGTCGACATCGGCGCCTCGGTCGAGGCTCCGGTCGAGCCGGCGCTCGATCCGACCCCGGCTGCCGAAACTCCGGAAGCATAATAGCGAAGGCCGGTTGCGGCCTTCATCTTTCCAATATGTTGGCGCGTTAAGCGCTGGTGTCGGGCGCATCATCGGGAATCGATGGTGCGTCGGCGCATTTGAAACAAAGAGGCGACAATGAGCATTTCGGCTGCACAGGTCAAAGAACTCCGCGACTTGACCGGCGCGGGCATGATGGACTGCAAGGCGGCGTTGAACGAGACCAACGGCAACATGGAAGAGGCCGTCGACTGGCTGCGCAAGAAGGGCATCTCCAAGGCCGACAAGAAGGCCGGCCGCACCGCTGCCGAGGGCCTGATCGGTGTTGATTCCGGCGTCCGCGAAGCAGCGGTCGTCGAGGTTAATTCCGAGACCGACTTCGTCGCCCGCAATGCCGCTTTCCAGGAGATCGTCGCCAACGTCGCCAAGGTCGCGCTCGCCTATGGCGGCAAGACCGATGTGGTCGCAGCGGCCAAATATCCGGGCTCGGACAAGTCGGTCACCGACACCATCAAGGACGCGGTCGGCACCATCGGCGAGAACATGGGCTTCCGCCGCTCGGCCAAGCTTACCGTCGAGCACGGCGTTGTCGCCACCTATGTCCACAACGCGGTTGCCGACGGTCTCGGCAAGCTCGGCGTGCTGGTCGCCATCGAGACCACCGGCAACGAGCAGGCGGCCAACGCTTTTGCCCGCCAAGTTGCCATGCATGTCGCCGCCACCAACCCGATGGCGCTGACCGCCGAGCAGATCGATCCGGCCGCGGTCGAGCGTGAGAAGGCGATCTTCTCCGACCAGGCACGCCAGTCCGGCAAGCCGGAAGCGATCATCGAGAAGATGGTCGAGGGCCGCCTGCGCAAGTTCTACGAGGAGGTCGTTCTTTTGAAGCAGGCCTTCGTGATCAATCCCGACATCACCGTCGAGAAGGCGCTGAAGGATGCCGAGAAGGAGATCGGCGCGCCGGCCAAGATTACGGCCTATCTGCGCTTCGCGCTCGGCGAAGGCATCGAGAAGGAAGAGACCGATTTCGCGGCGGAAGTCGCTGCGGCGGTCAAGAAATAGCTCTGAAAAGAGCTCCCCTGCTCAGGCAGCACGGCCGGGCGTCCGCGAGGATGCCCGGCCGATTTCTTGTGCGGTGTCGATGAAGGCCCTGAGTTTCGGCGCCATCGACGCCCGGCGCGGAAAGTAAAGGAACAGGCCGGGTTCCTCGATCGCCGATTGCGGCAGGATCTGCACGAGGCGACCGGTGGCCATGTGCGCGCGCACCAGCGGCTCGAAGACATAGGCGATCCCCACTCCGGCCAGCGCGAGATCGATCGCCGCGAGAGAATCCGTTACGATTGCCGTGCCGCGCGTTTCCACGGAAACGTCCTTGCCGTCCTCCGCCAGATCCCAGCGATAGAGCGCACCGCTGCGAACGAGCCGGTAGCCGATGCAATTGTGGTTCGCCAGATCGGCCACATCGCGCGGACGACCATGCCGCCCGATATAGGCGGGAGTGGCAACCATGACGGCGCTGAACGGCTGCGTAAGCCGGACCGTGACCATGTCCTGCGCGATCATCTCGCCGAGCCTGATGCCGGCGTCGAAACCTTCTCCGACGATATCGACGAGCCCCTGGTCGGCGACCACTTCGACCGTCACGTCCGGATAGCGTTCCGCCATCATTGTCACCACAGGCGTCACCGCTAGGGGGATCGCGATGTTGGAGGCGTTGATCCTGAGCTGGCCTGCCGGGCGCCCCTTGATGCCGCGGATACGATCCATCCGCTCGGCGATATCCTGGAGGGCAGGGGCCGCCGTCTCAATCAATGCCTTGCCGGCTTCCGTCAGCGAAACGCTGCGCGTGGTGCGCGCGAACAGCGGTTGGCCGATCCGCTCCTCGACAAGACGCACCGCATGGCTGACCGCCGAGGGGCTCATGCCGAGTTCGGCCGCGGCAAGCGCGAAGCCGCCGCGCCGGGCGACGGCGACGACGACAGGCAGATGGCTGAGCAGGTCCCGGTCCATTCATGAACAATATCGCATAGTCCTTGCGAACAATGCAATCTTCTCGATGCCGGCGCATTGCCCCACATTGCCCTCAACACATCGGCGGCGGGCTGATGCACAAGGGAGAAGAGTCATGAACGCGTTGAGAAACGTCACCTTCGCGGCAGGCATTGCGCTGGCGCCAGTCGATGCCGGTGGGGCCGAGTTATCAGAGTGGCGAGCGCTCGCCGACGAGCGCGCCGTCATTCGCATCGCCGACGCCATCGATCGCGCCGTCGACGCGCAGGACTGGAAACTCGCCCGCAGCTATTTCGCGGAGCGGGTGACAGTCGACTTCAGCAGCCTGAGTGGACAGCCTCCGGCCACCATTGCCTCCGACGACCTGATCGGGACCTGGGCGGCGAATCTGAAGGGCAGCAAGACAAGCCTGCACCTGCGCACCAACCACCAGGTTGCCATCGATGGCAACGGCGCCACGGTGTCGTCAAACGGCTACGCCTGGAACCGGATGGAGGGCAATGGCGACCCGCTCTGGGAAGTCTGGGGCACTTACAAGCACCACCTGACCCGTTCGGAAGACGGCTGGAAAGTGGATGGCTTCACATTCCGCATGACGCATGAGCGCGGCAACCCGTGGGTCAAAGCCACCCCCGGCCACTGACCGGCGGCATCAATCTTGATCTGGATCGGAACGACATCATGACGATGACTTACTACAATCTCGGCAACAGCGGTCTGCGGGTGAGCCGGCTGGCTTTGGGCACCATGACTTTCGGAACCGAATGGGGTTGGGGGGCCGACAGGGAAACTGCCCGTGCCATGTTCGACGCCTATGTCGAGGCAGGCGGCAATTTCTTCGATACCGCCGACCTTTACACCGGCGGCACGAGCGAAACCTGGCTCGGCGAATTCGTGGCCGAGCGCGGACTGCGCGACAAGGCAGTGATCGCCACCAAGTTCACCATGAACACGCAGCCCGGCAATCCGAATGCCGGCGGCAACGGGCGCAAGAACATCATGCGCGCGGTGGAAGCGTCGCTCAGGCGACTGGGCACGGACTATATCGACCTCTATCTCCTGCATGTCTGGGACAGGCTGACACCGGCCGAGGAGGTCATGCGCACGCTGGACGACCTCGTGCGCGCCGGCAAGGTCCGCCATGTCGGCCTTTCCGACGTGCCGGCGTGGTATGCGGGCCGGGCGCAGGCGATCGCCGAATTGCGCGGCTACGAGCCGGTTTCGGCCCTGCAGCTCGAATACTCGCTCGCCGAGCGCACGATCGAGCACGAATTCGTACCCTTCGGCACGCGTCACGGCGCCGGCATCATGGTCTGGAGTCCGCTGGCCAGCGGCCTGCTCAGCGGCAAATACCGTCCCGCGCAGGCCGGAAATTCCGGGCGGCTCGATGGTTTCCGCAACACCACCCATCCGGGGTTCCAGAAATTCACGCAGCGCAACTGGAAGATCGTTGCCGAGCTCGAAAAGGTCGCTGCCGAACTCGGCCGCAGCATGCCCCAAATCGCGCTCAACTGGGTGGCGACGCAGCCGGGCGTCGCCTCCGTCATTCTCGGGGCTACAAAGCTCGGCCAGTTGCAGGACAATCTCGGGGCGCTGGACTTCTCGATCCCCGCCGACCTTCGCCAGAGGCTGGATTCGGCCAGCAGATCGCCGGTACCATTTCCCTACTCGTATTTCGGTTCCGAGATACAGGCCCGGGTTACCGGCGGTGCCGCGACCGGCGACAAGCCTGCCGGCTATGCGCCACAGGTGCTTATCGAAGGTGAGGCCGTCAGCGTCACCAGCACATGACCGGCCGCGACCAAAACAGCCGGGAAATTGCCAAAGGGCGCCGCGTGACATCGCGGCGCCCTTCGTGTATCGGAACTCGGCATCGCGCCGGTGTTAGGAGCGCGGCGCCTGCGCGCCTGCCACCCCAGGCGCATCACACGCAAAAAGACGAGGACCAGATGACGGCGAAGCCCCTCTACCGACGTGTCTTGTTGAAAGCGTCGGGCGAAGCGCTGATGGGCGAACAGCATTTTGGCATCGACGTCTCGGTTGTCGACCGCATCGCCGCCGACATCGCGGAAGCCCGTGCTCTGGGCATCGAAGTGGGTGTGGTCATCGGCGGCGGCAACATCTTTCGCGGCGTCGCGGTTGCATCGAAAGGCGGCGACCGCGTCACCGGCGACCACATGGGCATGCTCGCCACCGTCATCAACTCGCTGGCGCTGCGCACCTCGCTGAACAAGATTGGCGTCGACGCGGTGGTGCTGTCGGCCATCGCCATGCCCGAACTCTGTGAGAGCTTCTCGCAACGCCAGGCGACCGCCTACATGAACCAGGGCAAGGTGGTGATCTTTGCCGGCGGCACCGGCAACCCGTTCTTCACCACCGATTCGGCCGCTGCCCTTCGCGCCGCCGAAATCGGCGCAGATGCGCTGTTCAAGGGCACCCAGGTTGACGGCGTCTACTCGGCCGATCCCAAGAAAGACCCGAATGCGACGCGCTTCGAGCGCATCAGCCATGCCGAAGTCATCAACAAAGGCCTTTCCATCATGGATACGGCCGCGATTGCACTTGCGCGGGAAAACAACATTCCGATAATCGTCTATTCGATCCACGAGAAGGGTGGTTTTGGCGATATTCTGAGGGGCGGCGGCCGTTGTACAGTCGTTGCGGACGATTGATCCGGAGCGGTTTCGAAAACCTGGGCACCGGTTTTTTTCGAAACAAGGCTCGAACACAAGCAGTGAACCCGGCTAACGGGTCGAGGAGATGAAGATGAGTGGTGAGTTCGACGACCTCAAGCGGCGCATGGATGGGGCGATTGCCGCATTCCGGCATGATCTCGCTTCGTTGCGCACCGGCCGCGCCTCCAGCAACCTGCTAGATGCCATCCAGGTCCAGGCCTATGGCACCGCCATGCCGATCAACCAGGTGGCGAACGTGTCCGTGCCGGAGCCGCGCATGATTTCGGTTTCTGTCTGGGACAAGGCCATGGTCGGCGCTGTCGATCGCGCCATCCGCGAATCCAATCTCGGCTTCAACCCGATCGTCGACGGCACCAATCTGAGGATACCGCTGCCTGAGCTCAACGAGCAGCGCCGCAAGGAGTTGGTCAAGATCTCGCATGGCTATGCCGAGAACGCCCGTGTCGCCGTGCGCCATGTCCGCCGCGACGGGATGGATTTCTTGAAGAAGGCCGAAAAGGACGGCGACATCAGCGAGGACGATCATCGCAAGCGCTCCGATCAGGTCCAGAAGCTGACCGACGAGATGATCAGCACTATCGACCACCTGCTTTCCGATAAGGAAGCTGAAATCATGCAGGTTTAGGGTCGGTCTTTCACCGGCCCGAAAGCGAGACTATGGCAACGCCCGCGCATGTCGCGATCATCATGGACGGAAACGGACGCTGGGCCAAGGCGCGCGGCATGCCGCGGCTTGCCGGCCATCGCGCCGGTGTCGAGGCGCTGCGCAAGACGGTGCGCGCCGCTCCCGGCCTCGGCATCTCCTTCCTGACCGTCTACGCCTTCTCGTCGGAAAACTGGTCGCGGCCGAAATCCGAAGTCAGCGACCTGATGGGCCTTTTGAAGCTGTTCATCCGCCGCGACCTCGCCGAACTGCACCAGAACGGCGTGCGGGTGCGAATCGTCGGCGACAGGGCAGGGCTGCAGCCCGATATCAGGGGTCTGCTCCAGGAAGCCGAATCGCTGACCGCGGGCAATGAAGCGCTGACCCTGGTCATCGCCTTCAACTACGGCGGACGCGACGAGATCGTGCGCGCGGCACGCAAGCTCGCCGCAGCAGCCGCGCGCGGCGAAATCGACAGCGAGGCGATCACCGCCGACATGTTTGCCGGTTCTCTCGATACCGAAGGCATCCCCGATCCGGAGCTGGTCATCCGCACCAGCGGCGAACTCAGGCTGTCGAACTTCCTTCTTTGGCAGGCGGCCTATAGCGAACTGGTCTTCCTGCCCTGCTACTGGCCAGACTTCAGCCGCGAGCACCTGGCCGACGCGCTGCGCGATTTTGCCAGCCGCGAACGCCGTTTTGGCGGCCTTGCCGCCCAAGACGTGGCTTCGTGACCGGCGCTCATATGAGCAACCTCCAGCTGCGGGTCGTCTCGGCCTTGGTGCTGGCAGTCATCACCCTTGGCCTGACCTGGTTCGGCGGATTACCCTTCCGTTTGCTCTGTGCGGCGATCGCGGCCGCCATCTTCTATGAATGGTCGCGCATTGCGCGGCCATCCGCCGGCGCGGGCCTCGGCTTCCTGCCCGAAGCGCTGCTTCTGGTTTTCGTCGGCGCGCTGATTGCCGGCCTGCCGGCCTCCTGGCTGCTTGCCCTTGTCGCCGCACTGGTTGTGGCCGCGGCGCTCAGTGCACAAATGCGCGGAGCCGCGCAATGGGATGCGGCCGGCATTGCCTATGCGGCGCTTTCCGGCCTGTCGCTGGCACTGCTGCGCGATGGCGACCGTTCCGGCCTGGTCGCGATCCTGTTCCTGTTCGCGGTGGTCTGGGCAACCGACATCTTTGCCTACTTCGTTGGCCGCGCCGTCGGTGGGCCGAAACTGGCGCCGTCGATTTCGCCGGGCAAGACGCAGAGCGGAGCACTGGGAGGCGCCATCGGCGGCGTGGTCGCCGGCCTGCTTCTTGCGACCGTCGCAGGTGCCGGCAACCTCGGTATCTTGGGCGTTGTTGCGCTTGCTTTGTCGGTCATCTCCCAGGCCGGCGATCTTTTCGAATCCTGGGTCAAGCGCCGCCACGGTGCTAAGGATTCCGGTGCGCTGATCCCAGGCCATGGCGGTGTCATGGACAGGGTGGACGGGCTTGTCGCGGCGGCTTTCGCCCTGTACGTCATCGGCTGGATTTCGGCGAGCGCCGACCATCCGGCACAGTGGCTGTTTCCGGCCTAAATGACACGACTGCATGGCGAAGAACGGGCCTGCATGCCAAAGAACCGGCTGCGCCACGGATTCGCCTGGATTGATGTCACAGTCACGGTGCGACCTGCGCCGCGGGCGAATTTGAGGGCATGACTTGAACGAGATATTTCACGCGGTCTTCAGCACGGAAGGCTTTGTCCTCGGCACGCTGGTGCCTTTCCTGTTCGTACTGACCGTAGTCGTCTTCGTCCATGAAATGGGCCATTACCTGATCGGTCGTTGGTGCGGAATCGGCGTGAAAGCCTTTTCGATCGGCTTCGGACCCGAACTCTTCGGCTTCAACGACAGCCATGGCACGCGCTGGAAACTCAGCGCCATACCGCTGGGCGGCTATGTCAAATTCGTCGGCGACATGAATGCCACATCGAGCCAACCCAGCGCCGAGGACATGGAAACGCTGACCGATGCCGAACGCGAGGTTGCTTTCCATACCCAGCCGATCTGGAAACGCGCGGCGACGGTGGTGGCCGGGCCGCTGTTCAACTTCCTGCTGACGATTGCCGTCTTTGCGGTGCTGTTTTCGGTCTATGGCCGGCCCGTGCTCGAGCCGACAGTGGCCGAAGTCAGGGCCGACAGTCCGGCGGCCAAGGCCGGCATCCAGCCCGGCGACCGATTCGTCAGCGTCGACGGCAGCAAGATCGAGACCTTCGCCGACGTCCAGCGCCTGGTCTCCGGACGTGCCGGCGACGCCATCACCTTCACCATGCTGCGCGATGGCAAGGAGGTGACCGTCACCGCGACACCGGAGCTGATGGAGCAGGAGGACGCGCTGGGCAACAAGGTCAAGGTGGCCGTGATCGGCGTCGCCAACAACACCGAACTCGGCCAGCCGCGGCTGATCACGTACAGCCCTGTCGGCGCGGTGGGAGCGGCCGTCGAGGAGACCGGCCACGTCATTCAGCGCACCGGCCAGTTCCTGCAACGCTTCGTTGCTGGCCGCGAGGACAAATGCCAGCTGGGCGGCCCGATCAAGATCGCCAAAATGTCCGGCCAGGCGGCAAAACTTGGCTTCGAGTGGCTGGTGCAGCTTGTGGCATTCCTGTCAGTCGGGATAGGAATTCTGAACCTTCTGCCGATTCCCCCCCTCGACGGCGGCCATCTCTTGTTCTACGGCGTGGAGGCCGTCATCCGGCGGCCGGTCTCGGAACGGATGATGGAGATGGCCTACCGGGCCGGGCTGATTCTGGTTTTAGGCTTTATGGGTTTCGTATTCTGGAATGATCTGTTTGGGTGCTGAAATCATGAAGGAATTTGACTTCGGCACCGTCAATGTTGAGACGCCGTTTACCATGCACGGGGATATGCGTGACGCGAAAGCCACGCATCAGGGTTAAGTAAATACAAATTAACCAGAAGCCTTGCGTGTAGGGAAAATCCGGTTATTACGGTATGGGAAATTTACCGCACGTCCGGTTTTCTCGCCGTGGGGACTTCGAGAAAAGGTACAAAAGCCCGATGAAGGCAGCATCCAAGTTTCTGAGCGCCGCGTCCGCGGTGGCCTTGTCCGCCGCTCTGGTTGTGCCAGGCGCGCTCGCAGTGCAGTTCGTTGCCACATCGGCTGCCGAGGCGGCCGTTGTCTCGAGAATCGAGGTTTCGGGCAATCAGCGTGTCGACGCCGACACCATCCGCAATTACATCCAGATCAAGCCAGGCAAGGCCTTTTCCAGCTCCGATATCGACGATGCGGTGAAGGCGCTGTTCGGCACCGGACTGTTCTCGGACGTCCAGATCAATCAGGTCGGCTCCTCCCTGGTCGTCAAGGTTTCCGAATATCAGGTCGTGAACCAGGTTCTGTTCCAGGGCAACAAGAAGCTCAAGGACAACGCCCTTGCGATCGCGGTCCAGTTGAAGCCGCGCGGAACGTTCTCGCAGGCCACGCTTGATTCCGATGTCGAGGCGGTGAAGGCCGCCTATCGCCGGATCGGCCGCGACGATGCCGCCGTGACCACGCAGATCATGAATCTCGGCGACAACCGCGTGAACGTGGTCTTCAACATCAACGAAGGCGGCCGCACGCAGATCGCGTCGATCAATTTCGTCGGCAACAGCGCCTATTCGAGCCGCCGGCTTTCGGACGTCATCGCCACGAAGCGCTCGTCCTGGCTCTCGTTCGTGTTGCGTGACGACGTCTATGACGAGGACAAGCTGCGCGCCGATCAGGAGCTGCTGCGCCGCTTCTACTACAATCACGGCTATGCCGACTTCCAGGTCGTCTCCGCGGTCGGCGAGCTCGACGACACCACCAACAAGTACACGGTCACCATCACCGTGCAGGAAGGCGACCGCTACACGTTCGGCGACGTCAGCGTAGAGAGCACGATCCCCGAGGTCGACAGCAAGTCGCTGGAATCAGTGGTCCAGACCCACAAGGGCGACGTCTACAACGCCAAGGACGTGGAAGACACGATCATCGCGCTGACCGAGAAGGTCGCCGGTTCCGGCTATGCCTTCGCCCAGGTGACGCCGCGTGGCGACCGCAATTTCGAGAACCACACCATTTCGGTCGTCTACACGATCGACCAGGGCACCAAAGCCTATATCGAGCGCATCGAGATCCGCGGCAACGATCGCACGCGCGACTATGTTATTCGTCGCGAATTCGACGTCAGCGAAGGCGACGCCTTCAACCAGGTTCTGATCCAGCGCGCGAAGAAGCGCCTGGAAGCATTGGATTATTTTGAGAAAGTCGACATCTCGACCGTGCCCGGCTCGCAGCCTGATCAGGTTGTGCTGGTGGTCGACGTGGTCGAGAAGTCGACCGGCGAGTTCTCGGTCGGCGCCGGCTACTCGACCGGCGGCGAGACGGCAGGCCCCTCTGTCGAAGGCTCGATCACCGAGCGCAACTTCCTCGGCCGCGGCCAGTTCATCAAGCTTTCGGCAGGTGGCGGCAAGAATTCGCGCGACTACAGCCTCTCCTTCACCGAGCCCTATTTCCTCGGGCGCCGTATCGCTGCCGGCTTCGATATCTACCAGCAGACGCGCAACTACGACAAATATGATAGCGAGACGCTGGGGGCGACCGTTCGTTTCGGCCTGCCGATCACCGACGACATCTCGACGCAGCTGGCGTACAATATCGCGCAGGAAAAATATAAGTTTGACGACGACTGCGATGACAATGGCGACGGCGTGCTGGGCGATTGCGACGTCTCGCAAGCCATTAAGGACGGCATTGCGGAAAGTCCCTGGATCAAGTCGTCGGTCAGTGTCGGACTAGTCTACAACACCATCGACGACATGAAGAACCCGCATGAGGGCATCTACGCCAACGTCACCACGGAAGTGGCTGGCCTCGGCGGTGACGCCAAATTCGTCAAAGTGACGGGCCGTGGCAGTGTCTACCAGACCCTGTCGGAGCAGCTCGATCTGGTCGGGCTTGTGTCCGCGGGCGCCGGCCATGTCGAAAGCTACGGCTCTGACGGCCTGCGCATCTTCGACCATTTCCAGAGCAGCGAACGCATGATCCGCGGCTTTGCCTATGGTGGCATCGGTCCGGTCGCCGAGGATAACAATACTGACCATCTCGGCGGCACCACCTACTTCAACGCCTCGGCCGAAGCCCAGTTCCCGCTGCCGGTCATTCCGGAAAGCTTCGGCCTGCGCGGCGCGGTCTTTGCCGATGCGGCGACGCTTTACGGCAACAAGATCGCCAACCAAGCTCTGGTCAATCAGGCGTCAGCTGACTTGCAATTGCGCGCTTCGGTCGGTGTCGGCCTGATGTGGGCATCGCCTTTCGGTCCGATCCGCATCGACTATGCGATCCCGGTCAAGAAGCAAGCCACCGACGACGTGCAGGAATTCAACTTCGGCATAGCGACCCGTTTCTGATCCGCGGGTGACGTTGCTTCCGGGCCGGTTGCGGTCCGGAAGAGAGTGATCCGACCTAGCTGGATATTGCTTCTGGAATGACCGATCCGGTGTTCTTCGCGCCCTCACGCCGGTATACGGCTGGCGAAGTCGCGAATCTGACCGGCGCGCAGCTTGTCGATTCCGGCCAATCCCTTATTTCGATCGAGGCATTGGCGCCGGCCAATGAAGGCGGCCAGGACGCGCTCGTCTTTGTCGACGGCAAGCGCAATTTCGCCCTGATGCAGTCGTTGAAGGCCGCGGCTGTTCTTTGTCCGGCCGAATTCGCTGGCAAGGCTCCCGCAGGCATCGCCGTTCTGGTTCACCCGCGCCCGCAGCAGGCTTTTGCGCTGGTCGGGCGTCTTCTATTTCCGCAGGCTGCGACCCCGGGACCGATGACCGGCGAAACCGGTATCTCGCCACATGCCCACATCGACCCATCGGCGCATGTCGAGACCGGCGCCATCATCGAGGCCGGCGCGGTCATTGGCCCCCGTGTATCCGTCGGCGGTGGTACCGTCATCGCCCCGCATGCGGTCATCGGCCACTCCTGCCAGATCGGCCGCGACGGCTATATCGGCCCGGGCACCAGCGTTCAGTATGCGCTGATCGGCAACCGTGTCATCATCCATGGCGGCGCCAGGATCGGTCAGGATGGCTTCGGTTTCGTAGGCGGCGCCAAGGGCCCCGAGCGCGTGCCGCAGATCGGTCGCGTCATCATCCAGGACGATGTCGAGATCGGCTCGAACACCACGGTCGATCGCGGCGCCATGTCCGACACCATCATCGGCCAGGGCACCAAGATCGACAATCTGGTTCAGATCGCCCATAACGTCCGCATCGGCCGCAATTGCATTATTGCCGGTCTTTCGGGTATTTCCGGTTCCGTCGTGGTGGGCGACAACGTCACCATGGGCGGCGGCGTTGGGCTTGCCGATCATTTGACCATAGGGACAGGGGCCAAGCTTGCGGCGAGAAGTGGATTCATGAGCAACGTCCCGGCAGGCGAGATCTGGGGAGGCTACCCGGCGCAGCCGATGGCGGAGGCCATGCGCGAGATCGCCATGCTGCGCAAGCTCGCCAGGACACGCAAACAGGGCGACGGGAATGGCTGACATGGTGGCGACGCTCGAGGCGGTCGACATATTGGGTCTGATGAAGCTCCTGCCGCATCGCTATCCGTTCCTTATGATCGACCGCATCGTCGATATCGACGGCGACGAGTCCGCCGTCGGCATCAAGAACGTGACCATAAACGAGCCGCATTTCCAGGGTCATTTCCCGGACCAACCGGTGATGCCGGGGGTGCTGATCGTCGAGGCCATGGCGCAAACCGCTGGCGCCATCTGCATCCGCAGCCTCGCCACCGAGAAACCGTCGCTGGTCTATTTCCTGACCATCGACAACGCCAAATTCCGCAAACCGGTCGTCCCGGGCGACCAGTTGCGGATCCACGTCAAGAAAATCAAGAAACGCGGCAACCTGCTCAAATTCGCCTGTGAGGCTCTGGTGGACGGCGCAAAGGCCGCTGAAGCCGAGATTTCGGCGATGATGGTCACCAGCGTCTGACAATCGAATGCTCATGAAAATCCAGACTTCAATCCATCCTTCCTCCGTCGTCGAAGAGGGCGCTCAAATCGGCGAAGGTGTCCGTGTCGGCCCCTTCTGCCATATCGGCGCCGACGCGGTGATCGGCGACCGCGTCGAGCTTGTCAGCCACGTTTCGGTAATGGGCGCGACCACCATCGGTGCCGCGACCAAGGTCTATCCGATGGCGATATTGGGCGCGCCGCCGCAGAACACCAAGCACAAGGGTGGCCGCACCACCCTTGTCATCGGTGAGAACTGCACGATCCGCGAAGGCGTCACCATGCATCTCGGCACCGATTCCAGCCGCGGCGAGACGACGGTCGGCGACAACGGCAATTTCCTTGCCTATGCCCACATCGCCCATGACTGCGTCGTCGGCAAGAACGCCACCTTCGCCAACGGGGCGACGCTGGGCGGCCACTGCGAGATCGGCGACAATGTCTATATCGGTGGTCTGACCGCCGTTCACCAATTTGTTCGCGTCGGCGACAACGCTTTTCTCGGCGGCTGCTCAGCCGTCGTCGGCGATGTCATTCCCTACGCCATTGCCGTCGGCAATCGCGCCAGCCTTCGCGGCCTCAACATCATCGGCCTGAAGCGCTCCGGCCTGCCGCGCGCCGAAATCCATGTGCTGCGCAAGGCTTACAGGACGATCTTCGACCGCTCCCGGACCGTTGGCGAGAACATCGAATTTGCCAAGGCGGAATTCGCCTCGTCGCCGACGGCCATGAAAATCATCGATTTCATCGCCAGTCGCGGCAAGCGGCACTATGCCGTCCCGTCGCTCAAAGGTGGCGACGGCGACGACGCCGATGACGAAGGCTGAGACCGCCGGGACGAGACTTGATCTTCCGCCGGGCGCCAGGGTCGGCATCGTTGCCGGCGGCGGCAGCCTGCCGGTCGAGGTAGCGGCCGGCCTGGCCGGGCGAGGCTATCCGCCCTTCATCATACTGATGGAAGGCGAAGTCGACCGTAAGCCGGATCTCGCCGGTTACGAGCAAGAGACACTTGCCCTGGAAGATATCGGTTCGCTCGTACCGTTGCTGAAACGGCGCCGGATTACCCATCTGGTGCTTGCGGGCGAGATCAGGCGTCGGCCAAGGCTGACCGGCCTGCGTCCGAGCCTCAGTCTGATCGCCGTGCTTCCCGTGGTCGTCATGGCGCTGGCCCGCGGCGACGACGGCTTGTTGAAGGTCGTGGCACGCGCTCTGGAAGCGCGGGGGATCAAGATCGTCGGCGCCCATGAGATCGTGCCTGAATTGGCCGCGGCCGAAGGATCGTTGACCAGGGCGGAGCCGCGAAAATCCGACTGGCGCGACATCAATGCTGCCCATGCAGCGGCAAAGGCCATCGGTGCGCTCGACATTGGCCAGGCCGCAGTCGCGATCGGCGGCCGGGTGATTGCGCTGGAAGGCATCGAGGGCACCAATGGGCTGCTCGAGCGGACAAGGCAACTGCGCGACCATGGCCGGATCGCCGGCAAGACGCGCGGCGTGCTGGTCAAATGCGCCAAGCCCGGTCAGGAGTTGCGCGCCGATCTGCCTTCCATCGGTCCGCTGACGGTCGAGGCAGCGCATGAAGCGGGACTTGCCGGCATCGCCATCGAAGCCGGCCGTTCGCTCATTCTGGAAGGCCCAGCCACCATCGCGCGCGCCAACGCGCTTGGTCTGTTTGTCGTCGGTCTGGCAGCGGCGGAGCCGGCTAATGGTCACTGAGAAGCCGCTCAAGATCGCCATCGTCGCCGGCGAGGAATCCGGCGATCTGCTTGGCGCCGACATTATTGCCGCACTCAAGCGGACGACCGGCCGCGAAATCAGGCTTGTCGGCATAGGCGGCCGCCATATGCAGGCGCTCGGGCTGAAATCCCTGTTCGACGGCAGCGAGATCGCGCTGATGGGGTTCAGTGCTATCCTGCGTGACCTGCCGCGCCTGATCAGGCGCATCGGCCAGACTGCAGGCGCGATCGCCGCCGAAAAACCCGACTGCCTCATCACCATCGACAGCCCGGATTTTTCGCTGCGTGTGGCCCGCAAGGTCCGCGCCGCCGATCCGGCCATTCCGATCGTCCACTATGTCTGCCCAAGCGTCTGGGCGTGGCGGCCGGGCAGGGCGGTGGCGATGAAGCCCTATGTCGACCACATCCTGTGCATCCTGCCGTTCGAGGTGAAGGCGTTGGCCCGTCTCGGCGGGCCACCCGGCACCTATGTCGGCCACCGCCTGACACAGGATCCGGG
Organism: Mesorhizobium sp. CNPSo 4689; assembly: GCF_057784325.1. Classification (NCBI taxonomy): domain Bacteria; kingdom Pseudomonadati; phylum Pseudomonadota; class Alphaproteobacteria; order Hyphomicrobiales; family Phyllobacteriaceae; genus Mesorhizobium; species Mesorhizobium sp. CNPSo 4689. The sequence continues at coordinate 22,909 of NZ_JBWLUZ010000025.1, read as the reverse complement.
CGTGCTTGCTGCAGCCAGGGCGCAAGGCCAAGCGCGCGACCTCTCGGAAGATCGCGTGAAGACACTGCTCGTGCTGCCCGGCTCCCGCCGTGGCGAAGTACGGCGCCTGATCGACGCGTTCGGTAAGACGGTGTCGGTGCTGCACCAGCGCGGTCATCGCCTGCGCCTTCTGTTGCCCACCGTGCCGCATGTTGCCGACCTGGTCAGGACTTCGGTCGCAAGCTGGGACGAAAAGCCGGAAATCATCCTCGAGCCCGAGCGCAAATGGCAGGCCTTCGGCAAGGCCGACGCGGCGCTGATCGCCTCGGGAACGGTGTCGCTCGAACTTGCGCTGTCAGGTGTCCCGATGGTGTCCTGCTACAAGCTCGATCCCGTGGCGCGGCTCGTCATGCCGCATCTGATTTCCGTCTGGTCGGCGCTGCTGCCCAATCTGATTTCCGACCGCGCGCTCGTGCCGGAGTTCTACGACCAGTATGTCTTGCCGGAAAACCTCGCCCGGCAACTGCAAGCATTGTTCGCCGACACCGGCATGCGCGCCTGGCAGAAAGACGGTTTCGCCGAGATCGCCAAGCGTATGGCCACGAACCGGCCCTCCGGCGATATCGCGGCGGAAGTCGTCCTCCGGCACATCAAATAAAAAGCGCCCTTACGGGCGCTTTTTCGCGTTTTGGTTCGGCCCCGATCAGCGCTTCGCGATCGGCACGTAGTCGCGTTCCGGCGCACCGGTGTAGAGCTGGCGCGGGCGGCCGATCTTCTGGTGCGGATCCTCGATCATCTCTTTCCACTGCGCGATCCAGCCGACGGTGCGGGCGACCGCGAACAGCACGGTGAACATGGTGGTGGGGAAGCCCAGCGCCTTCAGCGTGATGCCGGAATAGAAGTCGACATTCGGGTAAAGCTTCTTCTCGATGAAATAGGCGTCCGTCAGGGCGATCTTTTCCAGTTCCATGGCGATGTCGAGCAGCGGATCGTCCTTGATGCCGAGCTCGCCTAGCACCTCATGCGCGGTCTTCTGCATGATCTTGGCGCGCGGATCGTAGTTCTTGTAGACGCGGTGGCCGAAACCCATCAGCCGGAACGGATCGTTCTTGTCCTTGGCGCGGGCAATGAATTCCGGGATGTGGTCGACATGGCCGATCTCGCCCAGCATGTTGAGTGCCGCCTCGTTGGCGCCGCCATGCGCCGGGCCCCACAGGCAGGCGATGCCGGCGGCGATGCAGGCAAACGGGTTGGCGCCCGACGAGCCGGCAAGCCGCACCGTCGAGGTCGAGGCGTTCTGCTCATGGTCGGCATGCAGGATGAAGATGCGCTCCATGGCGCGCGCCAGCACCGGATTGATCTTGTATTCCTCGCACGGCACCGCAAAGCACATATGCAGGAAGTTGGCGGCGAAGTTCAACTCGTTCTTCGGGTAAATGAAGGGCTGGCCGATATGGTATTTGTAGGCCATCGCCGCGATGGTCGGCATCTTGGCGATCAGCCGCATCGAGGCGACCATGCGCTGGTACGGGTCCGAGATATCGGTGGAGTCGTGGTAGAAGGCCGACAGCGCACCGACCACGCCGCACATCACCGCCATCGGGTGTGCGTCGCGGCGGAAGCCGGTGAAGAAGCGCGACATCTGCTCGTGCACCATCGTGTGGCGCGTCACCCGGTAGTCGAAGTCGTCCTTCTGCGCCTTGGTCGGCAGTTCACCGTAGAGCAGAAGATAGCAGACCTCCAGGAAGTCGCCATGCTCGGCCAACTGGTCGATCGGATAGCCGCGGTGCAGGAGGATGCCGGCATCGCCGTCGATGAAGGTGATCCCCGACTCGCAGCTTGCCGTCGAGGTGAAGCCGGGATCGTAGGTGAAAGCCCCGGTCGTGTTGTAGAGCGAACCGATATCGATGACATCCGGCCCGACGGAACCGCTTCGCACCTTGAGTTCATGCGTCTTGCCGGCGAGCTCGAGCTTTGCGGTCGACTCGTGCGGTTTGCCGCCAAATTCCAGTTTTGTCGCAGCTTCGGTCATTGCAAACTCCTTTCGTTCCATGCCGGCAAAGGCAAATCCTGCAAATCACCGGAATGCGCGTACTCGCCACCGCATTTTAGGAGGTGCGTGCCAGATTGGGCCAAGGCCTAATGTTGCACTGCGAAACGCGCCTTTCAATGCCAATCTTCTTGGGCCAGTTTTCCTAATCGATTTGATCCGCGATACGCGCAAGGCTTTCGTCGCGGCCGAGCACCGCAAGCACGTCGAACACGCCCGGCGAGGTGCTTTTGCCGGTGAGGGCGGCCCTGAGCGGTTGGGCCACGGCGCCGAGCTTGTGGCCTTCGGCCAGCGCGAGCTCGCGGATCGCCGCCTCCGCCGCAGCGGCAGTCCACTCGCCGGAAACTGCCTTCAAAACACTGTGAGCGCCAGCCAGGATCGCGCGTGCGTCACCACCGAGCAATGAAGCCGCCTTGTCGTCGACCGGCAGCGGCCGCACGGCGAACAGGAAACCGGCCCCATCGACGAGCTCGACCAAGGTTTTCGCCCGCTCCTTCAGGCCGGGCAGGGCGGCGAGCAGCTGCGCCTTCTTGTTGTCATCGAGGCGCGCCGCGATTGCCGGGCCGCCTTCGAGATAGGGCAGCGTGGCGACGAAGATGTCGAGCAGTTCTGCATCGCCCATGCGCCTCATATGCACGCCGTTCAGCGCCTCGAGCTTGGCGAAGTCGAAGCGGGCAGCGCCCTTGTTGACGTCGCCGATGTCAAACCAGGCGATCATGTCCTTGATCGACATCACCTCGTCGTCGCCATGGCTCCAGCCGAGCCGTGCCAGATAGTTGAGCAGCGCCTCGGGCAGATACCCCATCGCGCGATAGGCCTCGACGCCGAGCGCGCCATGCCGCTTCGACAGCTTGGCGCCGTCGGCGCCATGGATCAGCGGGATGTGCGACATCGACGGCACCTCCCAGCCCATGGCGTTGTAGATCACCGTCTGGCGCGCGGCGTTGGTCAGGTGGTCGTCGCCGCGGATGATGTGGGTGACGCCCATGTCATGGTCGTCGACGACGACGGCATGCATATAGGTCGGGTTGCCGTCCGAACGCAGGATGATGAAATCATCGAGATCCTTGTTGGGGAAGCGCACCTCGCCCTGCACGCGGTCGTGCACCACCGTCTCACCCTCGGTCGGCGCCTTGATGCGGATCGCGCCCTTGACGCCTGCAGGCGCCTCCGACGGATCGCGGTCGCGCCAGCGGCCGTCATAGCGGGGCGGCAGGCCCTTGGCACGTGCGGCCTCGCGCATCGCCTCCAGCTCGGCCGGCGTCGCGTAGCAGTAATAGGCCTTGCCGATGCGCACCAGCTCCTCAGCCACCTCGCGATGGCGCGGCGCGCGCTCGAACTGCGATACCGGCTCGCCATCCCAGCTGAGGCCAAGCCAGGACAGCCCGTCGAGGATGGCCGTGGTGGCGGCGGCGGTGGAGCGTTCGCGGTCCGTATCCTCGATGCGCAGCAGCATCGTGCCGGCGGTGTGTTTTGCATAGAGCCAGTTGAACAGCGCCGTGCGCGCGCCTCCAATGTGCAAATAGCCTGTCGGCGAGGGGGCAAAGCGGGTGACGACCTTGTCGGACATGGAACTCTCGGAAAGCGCAGAAAGCGGATGTGATTGCGCGGACTTTCGCGCGTTGCGCGTTCATGTAGCATAGGAGGTCTGGGGCGCAAGGGGCAGACCCGATGGCTGGACGAGGCCGGGGTGCGGAGGAGGGCGAGGGCGCGACGAGCAGCGTCAGCGAGCGGGCCCTGTTTGCCGATGTTCCGTACGCCGAGCCGGCGCTGGTTCTGTCGCCAGCGCCGCAATCCGGCATTGAGCTTTTGCAGCCCGGCAATCGCGTACCGGCGCCTATCCCCACGAAAGCACCGGTCAGGCGGATCCACGCATCACTCCGCCGCCTTTCTGGTCCCGCAATCCGCCGAAGCATCGCTGCGGCAGCCGGCACGGAGCTTGACCGCGGCATAGGCTTCCTGCTGGTGCCGGTGTTTCTGGCATGCGGGGTGATCCTTTATTTCTCGCTGGCGACGGAACCCGATTTCTACAGGCCCGTCGCCGTGGTCACCTTGATGGCGGCCTGCGCGGTGGTCTCGCGGTCATGGCAGAAGACGCATTTGTGCTTCATGGCGGCGCTGCTCTGCGCACTCGGCCTGCTCGCCGCCAAGGTCGAAACCTGGCGTGCCGGAACGCAAATGCTCGGCTCCGAGATCCAGACGCGGCTGACCGGGCGGCTCGCCAGTCTGGAGGAAATGGAAAACGGCCGCGTCAGGCTGACCATCGACGTGATTTCGACCGCCCACCCAAAGCTGCGCTACGCGCCGGAGCGGGTCAGGCTTTCGGCGCGGAAAGTTCCTCCGGATATGACGGCCGGTTCCCTGATCACCGGCTATGCCCGGCTGCTTCCGCCGACCGGACCGGTGCGGCCGGACAGCTACGACTTTTCCTTCGACAGCTATCTTTCTGGCATCGGAGCTAGCGGCTTTTTCCTCGGCAATCCGAAGACTGTTGCCTCCAAAACTGGCGCCGGCGAAGACGCGCCATCCACGACGCGCCTGGCGTCCGCGATCGAGAACGCCCGGGAGAACATCGCAGACCACATTCGCGGTCAGATTGGCGGCCCCAAAGGTGAGATTGCCGCGGCACTGATGGTCGGCGTACGCGCCGGCATCCCGGATGAGATCAACGAAGCGATGCGGCGCACCGGCATCTACCACATCATCTCGATTTCCGGCCTGCACATGGCGCTTGTCGCCGGCACCATCATGGGGCTGCTGCGCGGCGCCTTCGCCCTGTTTCCCGATTTCGCTTCGCGCCGGCCGGTGAAGAAATATGCGGCCGCCGCAGCGCTCTTTTCCATCGCCGCCTACCTCGTCTTTTCCGGCATCGTCGTCGCCGCCGAACGCAGCTTCATCATGCTGGCGGTGATGCTGGTCGCCGTGCTGTTCGACCGCGCGCGGCGCTGACCATGCGTAACCTGGCGATCTCGGCCATCGCCGTCATCCTGGTGTCGCCGCACGAAGTGGTCGGCCCGAGCTTCCAGATGTCGTTTGCGGCAACCGCGGCCCTTGTCGGCGCCTATGCCGGCTGGTCGGACTACCGCGCCGGCAGGGCGACATCGCCGCCGCCAAGGCGATCGCCGCTCGCCTTCGTCACGCGAAAATTCCTGCTCGGCATGGGCGGTCTCGCCATGACCTCCATCATCGCTGGCGGTGCGACAGCGCTCTTCGCCATCTGGCATTTTCAGCGCGTGTCGCCGCTCAGCCTGTTTGCCAACCTGGCCGTCATGCCGATTGTCTCGGTCGTCATGCTGTTGGCCGTAATCAGCGCGCTGCTGATGCCTTTCGGGCTCGATTGGCCCTCCCTCTATCTGATGGGCAAAGGGCTGACGGCGATGATCGCGATCTCGGAATGGATTTCCGAGCGCTCGCCGGTCGATGCCGTCGGGTTGATCTCCATTCAGTCGGTGCTGCTGGTGACCATCGCGCTGGTCATCGCCACCATGGCGACGACATGGCTCAGGCTGGCAGCCGTTCCATTCGCGCTCGCCGGCCTGCTGACGGTCTCCGACACCCGCACGCCGGATGTCCTGATCTCGGAGGATGCGCATCTGGTGGTCATGCCGATCGGCGGGGGGGACTCGCCATCAACCGGGTGCGATCGAACGAGTTCACCACCGACAACTGGAAACGGGCACTGAAAGCCGAAACCATTGTCGTACCGGAGACCTTCGAGAAGGGAGACGCGCGGTTCGACATGGATCCGGCCGACCTGCCGCCGGGCTCGCCCTTCTACTGCAGCGCCGGTCTGTGCCTCGCACGGCATCCGTCCGGCGCCATCATCGCGTATGCAGAAGACCGCAAGGACGCGTGGAGAGCGTGTGCTTTCGCGACCCTGATCATCGTCAACGACGCCACCGCCTACGACCCTTGCCGCAATCCGCTTGTCCTTGTCGTCAAGAAACGGCAGCTTGCCCGCTTGGGCAGCGCCGCCGTCTTCTTCGACCAGCAATCGGCAATCGCGCCAGCGGAGATAGACTTCGCGATCGAGCAGCCGTACCGGCCCTGGCACGAGCAGCGCAGATTTTCGCGCGAGGCGAGGGGCCTGCCGTCTTACAAGAGACCCGAAAGGCAGGCCAGCAAACCGCCGCCAAAACAATCACCGCCGCCTCAGTAGCGCCGGATCAAGCCAACCAACTTGCCCTGCACCTTGACCCGGTCGGGCCCGAAGATGCGGGTTTCATAGGCCGGGTTTGCGGCTTCCAGCGCGATCGAAGCGCCCTTGCGGCGGAAGCGCTTCAGCGTCGCTTCCTCCTCGTCGACCAGTGCCACGACGATCTCGCCCGGGCTCGCCGTATCGGCATTGCGGATGATGACCGTATCGCCGTCGAAAATCCCGGCCTCGATCATCGAATCGCCCTTGACCTCCAGCGCGTAGTGCTCGCCGCCCATGATCATGTCCGGCGGCACCGAGATCGAGTGCGTCTGATGCTGGATGGCGTCGATCGGCACACCGGCCGCGATCCGGCCCATCACCGGGATGGACACTGCCGCGACCGCATCGTCGTCGTTGCCCGCCTGGGGCGTGCGCGACGATGCCATCGGCTTGATCTGCCGCCCGAGACCGCCCTGCCCAAGACTGCCCTGAATGACGCTCGGCGAGAACTTTTTCGCCGCATTGAGGCCGGGAGCGATCGAATCGGGTAGGCGCAGCACTTCGAGAGCGCGCGCCCGGTTGGGTAGCCGACGAATGAAACCGCGCTCCTCCAGCGCCGTGATCAGCCGGTGGATGCCCGACTTCGAGGCAAGGTCGAGCGCCTCCTTCATCTCGTCGAAGGATGGTGGAATACCACTTTCCTTCAGCCGCTCATGGATGAACATCAGCAGTTCATGTTGTTTGCGTGTCAGCATCGCGGCCCCCAACGGAATCAGAAAAACAAAACCAGAACAAACACTATCTGTTCCATTTGTGTTCCGCAACCGTTTAAAGTTTAATGAATGGCTTAAGGTGCCCGAAACGATGTTGTGGTCGACAGAGAATGTCAAACTCCCTCAGAGTCCGGCTTCATCGCATTGATTTTGTTTTCTTTTATGGCCTCAGCCCGACTTGGAAGGCTCCAGTACCGGCAATCATTTGGCGCAGACATTCCCGGGTCGGGCTGTGTTCGACCATCCAGCCCGCTCGATGCACCGTGAACGAAACGAACTCAAAATGCCAACTTTGAGCAAAGGTCGAGGGGTTGTCGTTGGGCCGACAAGTCATCAAGGCAGGTTCTTGCAGTGCGATGGCGAGTGATGAGAGAAAGTACCGATCGGCCTGTGTGTCGTCATTGCGTGCCGGTGTCCTGCAGAGGGGAGCAGACATATCATGACCGCAGTTCCTGATCTTGCGGCCGTCGAGGCGATGGACGCCGCGGATCCACTGCGCTCGCTGCGCGACCGCTTCATCCTGCCCAAAGGGGTGATCTATCTCGACGGCAATTCGCTGGGCGCTGCCTCGCATGCCGCTTTCGACGCGCTGCGCAAGGCGGCGACCGAAGAATGGGCGCAGGACCTCATCCGCGCATGGAACACGGCCGGCTGGTTCGACATGCCGCTCGAACTCGGCGACCAGCTGGGGCGCCTGATCGGCGCAGCGTCCGGCCAAACGGTGGTCTGCGACACCACCTCGATCAACATCTACAAGGTTCTGCACGCCGCAATGGCCATGCGGCCGGATCGGCCCGTCATCGTCGCCGAAGGCGACAGCTTTCCGACCGACCTCTACATGGCTGAAGGCGTGGCCTCGACCCGAAAGAACACCGTTCTCCGCCTCGCTGGCGTCGACGCGCCGACGATCGAGGAGCTGATCGACGAAAATGTCGCCGTGGTGCTGGTCAACCACGTCAACTACAAGTCAGGCGAACTGCGAGACATGACCGCGCTGACGCGCATCGCCCATGACGCGGGGGCGCTGATCGTCTGGGATCTCTGCCACACCGCGGGCGCCATGCCGGTCGAACTGGATAAGGCCAATGCCGACTTCGCGGTCGGCTGCACTTACAAATATCTGAACGGCGGTCCGGGTTCTCCGGCCTTCATCTACGCGGCCGAGCGCCATCATGCCGATGTGCAGCAGCCGCTCAGCGGATGGTGGAGCCACGCACGGCCCTTCGCTTTCGAGCAATCCTACGCAGCCGGCACCGGCATCCGCCGTTTTCTGTGCGGCACACAGCCGGTCCTGTCGATGCGCACGCTGAAGGGCGCACTCGCCATCTGGGACGATGTCGACATGGCGGCCGTGAGAAAGAAGAGCATCGCCCAGGCCGATCTGTTCATCGAACTCGTCGAGGCAAAATGCGGTGCCTACGGTCTCACGCTCGAAAGCACCCGTGACAGCGCCAGGCGCGGCAGCCAGATTTCATTCATGCACGAGCACGGCTACCAGATCATGCGGGCGCTTATCGAACGTGGCGTGATCGGCGATTTCCGGGCGCCGTCGACCATACGCTTTGGCTTCACCCCGCTCTATGTCGGCTACGCCGATGTGTGGCACGCTGTCGAAGTTCTGGCAGACATCCTGCGCAGCGGCGCCTGGAAGGACGCACGTTTCGCTGTCAAGACAGCGGTCACCTGAGCGGCAAGGAGAGCAGGGGGAGGGCATAGGTGCTCGAACATCGTATTTCCGACTGGAACAACGCCTATACGAACGGCGCCAACATCGCTGGCGGCGATCGCTGGCCGGCCGCTTGGGTCGAGCCCGCGCGGGCCTTTCGCGACGCTCTTTCGGCCGAGGGCAGGGCGCGGCTCGACATCGTCTACGGCGATAGACCGCGCAACCGGCTCGATCTTTTCCTGCCGGGCACCTCACCCAACGGGCTCGTTGTGTTCGTGCACGGCGGCTATTGGAAAGCGTTCGACAAGAGTTTCTGGTCGCATCTTGCCGCTGGGCCGATAGGCCAAGGCGATGCCTTCCTACACGCCATGTCCCGAGATACGCATCGCCGGCATCGTCAGGGAGGTCGGCGCGGCGATCGGCAAGGCGGCGGCGCTGGTCGACGGGCCGCTGATGCTGATCGGACATTCCGCCGGCGGCCATCTCGCCAGCCGGATGGCGAGCGCAACCACGCCTCTGTCGCCCGGAGTGACGGGGCGCATACGCCATGTCGTGTCGATCTCGGGTGTGCACGACCTGCGCCCGCTCATGCGCACCGCCATGAACGAGACGCTGGCGATCGACGATGCCGAAGCGCTGACCGAAAGCCCGGCCCTTCTGCGCCCGATGGACAATGCACGCCTGACCTGCTGGGTCGGCGGTGGCGAGCGCGCCGAGTTCCTGCGTCAGAGCGCTCTGCTGGCCAACATCTGGACCGGCCTCGGCGCTGCGACCAGCTCGGTGGTCGAGCCGGACCGGCACCATTTCAGCATCATCGACGGTCTTGCAGACCCGGAGCATCCGCTGACCCGGACGCTGATCGCGGAATAGGAACGGGTTCAGCGCAGCATCAGCACGCTGCAGGTGGCACCCGCTGCAGCGGCAGGCGCAAACGGCTCGCGCACGATCAGCCCGTTGGCGTCGGCGAGCATTCTCAGCATCGAGGAATCCTGGATGCCGAAGGGCGTCGCCACCAGCGCGCCGGCCTCTTCCCGAACCACCGCGCGCACATAGTCTTGCCTGAGATCGTTGGCCGGCATCGCGGTCCCGAGGCGGGCCGCGCGTATGTCCTGCTGGAAGCGGCGGCCGCCGAGCCGCGCCAGAAGCGGCTTCAGGAACAGTTGCGAGCAGACGAGGCTGGCGACTGGATTGCCGGGCAAGCCGATGCAGCATATCTCCCCGAGCCGGCCGAACATCAGCGGCTTGCCCGGGCGCATGGCGATCTTCCAGAAGTCGAGCGTCATGCCTTCGCCGGTCAGCACGTCGTGGATCAGGTCGTGGTCGCCGACCGAGGCGCCGCCGAGCGTAACGATGACATCGGCGCCGTGCTCGACCGCCTGCCGCACCAGCGCGGCAATTGCCTCCTTGCGATCGGCGGCAATGCCGAGGTCGAGCGCGCGCGCCCCTACAGACTGCGCGGCGGCGGCGACACCATAGGCATTGGACGAGATGATCTGGTCTGGGCCGAGCGCGCTGCCCGGCGGCAGGAGTTCGTCGCCGGTGGCGATGATGGCGACAAGCGGCCTTTTGACCACGGTCACTTCTGGATGGTTGGCAGAGGCCGCCAGGGAGAGTGCCGCCGGATCGAGCAGGCGCCCCTTTTCGAGCAGCACGTCGCCCCTGGTGAAGTCGAGACCGACGCGGCGGATGTTGCGTCCTTCGGCTGTCGATTCCGTCACCTCGATGGCGCCACCACCGAGATCCCTGACATTCTCCTGGATGACGATGGTGTCGGCGCCTTCGGGCAGTGGCGCGCCGGTGAAAATACGCACCGCATGACCCTTGTGGACAGCACCGTCGAAGCCGCGCCCGGCCGGCGCCATGCCGATCACCGAAAGCCGCGCCGGGACTGAGGCGATATCGGCTGCCCGAACGGCGTAGCCGTCCATGGCGGAGGCGTTGAACGGCGGCTGGGTGCGCAGCGCCACGACGGGTTCGGCGAGCACCCGGCCGGCGGCATCGATGAGCGCGACGCTTTCGCTGCCTGTCGGGGCAGCGCCATCCAGCAGGCGTTCAAGCGCCTCGGCGACCGGAACCAGCGCCATCTAGGCGCCTGCCTTGTGGTCGGATCTGTAGTCGCCGGATTTGCCGCCGGTCTTTTCGACCAGCCTGATGCCGGAGATCACCATGGCGCGATCGACCGCCTTGGCCATGTCGTAGATGGTCAGGCACGCGACCGAGGCCGCTGTCAGCGCCTCCATCTCGACGCCGGTCTTGCCGGTGACGCGGGCCAGCGCAGTGACCTTCAGGCCCGGCAGCGAATGGTCCGGCTCGATGTCGACGGAAACTTTGGTCAGCAGCAGCGGATGGCAGAGCGGGATCAATTCATGCGTCTTCTTCGCCGCCATGATGCCGGCGATGCGTGCCGTGCCCAGCACGTCACCCTTCTTGGCATCCCCGGCCAGGATCATTGCTAGCGTTTCGGGAAGCATCGAGACAAAGCCTTCGGCAATTGCCGTGCGGGTCGTCTCGGCCTTGTCGCCGACATCGACCATGTTGGCCTCGCCCTTGGCGCCGAGATGGGTGAGGGCGGCTGCCATCGTCAGATGGCCTCGGCCGGCGCCTTGCCAGTCAGAAGCAGGGACGTGGCAGCCGCCACGTCCTGCTGGCGCATCAGACTCTCGCCGACGAGGAAGGTGCCGATGCCGCTTGTCTCCAGCCTGCGGCAGTCCTCATGCGTGAAGATACCGCTCTCGCTGACCAGCAGCCGGTCTGCCGGCACCATCGCCGCCAGCCGCTCCGAAACAGTCAGGCTGGTCTCGAACGTCCTGAGGTCGCGGTTGTTGATGCCGATCAGCCGCGACGACAATTTCAGCGCGCTCTCCATCTCGGCCTCGTCATGCACCTCGACCAGCGCGTCCATGCCGAGTGCGAATGCCGTGGCTTCGAGTTCGCTCGCCATGGCGTCATCGACACTGGCCATGATGATCAGGATGGCGTCGGCGCCCCAGGCGCGCGCTTCGAACACCTGATAGGGATCGAACAGGAAATCCTTGCGCAGCGCGGGCAAGGCGACGGCGCCACGCGCCGCGGTGAGGAATTCGGGTGCGCCCTGGAAAGAGGGAGCATCGGTCAGCACGGAAAGGCAGGCAGCGCCGCCCTTCGCATAGGCCTTTGCAAGCGCCGGTGGGTCGAAATCGGCGCGGATCAGGCCTTTGGACGGGCTCGCCTTCTTGATCTCGGCGATCAGCCCGAAGCCGCCGGCTTTGCGCTTCGCTTCGAGCGCAGCGAGAAAACCGCGCGGCGCGTCTGCATCCTTCGCCCGTGCCTCGATCACGGCAAGCGGGACTCGCAACTTCGCCGCGGCGATCTCGTCGCGTTTGTAGGCCTCGATCTTGCGCAGGATGTCGGACAAGGGCCTATCCGTTCGAAATTGCTACCAGCCTGTCGAGCACCTGGAGTGCCCGGCCGCTGTCGATGGCTTGCGCCGCGCTCGCCATGCCGTCGGCAAGCGTCGTCGCCTTGCCCGCCACCACCAGCCCAGCGCCGGCATTCATCAGCACCGTATCGCGATAGGCGCCGGCGGCACCGCCCAGCATGTCGCGCATGGCCTTGGCGTTGTAGGCCGCGTCGCCGCCGCGCAGCTCGTCCTTGCTGTGGCGCTTCAGCCCGACCGCTTCCGGGGTCAGCGTGAAGCTGCGGATCTCGCCACCGACGAGTTCCGCCACCTGCGTCTCCCCGGTGGTGGTGATCTCGTCATAGCCGTCGCCATGGACGACCCAGGCATGGTCGGTGCCCAGCGCCTTCAATGTCTCTGCGACCGGCATGATCCATTCCGGCAGGAACACGCCGACCATCTGCCTGAGGACGCCGGCCGGATTGGACAGCGGTCCGAGCAGGTTGAAGATGGTGCGGGTGCCGAGTTCGCCGCGGATCGGACCGACATGCTTCATCGCCGGATGATGCGCCGGCGCGAACATGAAGCCGACGCCGGTCTCGTGGATGCAGTGGCCGATGATTTCCGGCGGGATGTCGATCTTGACGCCGAGCGCGATCAGGACATCGGCGGCACCCGTCAGCGAGGACAGGCCGCGATTGCCGTGCTTGGCGACCGGCACGCCGCTGCCGGCGATGACGAAGGCCGATCCGGTCGAGATGTTGACCGAGTGTGAATTGTCGCCCCCGGTGCCGACGATGTCGATGGCGCCCTGCGGAGCATCGACGCGCAGCATCTTGGCGCGCATGGTGGCGACGGCGCCGGAGATCTCGCTCACCGCTTCGCCGCGCACGCGCAACGCCATCAGGAAGCCACCGATCTGGCCGGGCGTCGCATCGCCCGACATGATGATGTCGAAGGCTTCGCGCGCCTCGTCGAAGGAAAGCGGCGTCCCGCCCGCGACCTTGGCGATATGGGTCTTCAGCGCGCTCATCTGGCCTGCGCCTGGGCAACGGCGGTCTGGTCGATGCGGACGTCGTACTGCGTCTGCAACTGCGCCACCAACTGGTCTAGCAGATCGTCCGACATGCCGGCGGTGAAGGATTTCTGCGCATCGTCCGGCACCGAGCTGGCATCGGCGCCGGCCGGTTCGAACACTTCGGCGACCTTGAACAGTATCTGTCCTTCGCCGGTGGGCGAGGGGATCAGCCCGGTTCCGCCTTCGCCGACACCGAACATCGCCGCCGCACCCTCCTTGCCGAAATCGACGTCGTCCGCCTCGCGCTTGACGCCGCGCTTGGTCTGCTTCTCGAGCTTGAGTTCGCCGGCGATGACATCGAGCGTGGTGCCCGCCTTGAGCCGCTTCTCCAGTTCGTTGGCCTTGGCGGTGAGCCGCTTCGTCGTCTCGTCAGCCGTCCAGTCGGCCACCACCTTCTGGCGGACCTCGTCCAGCGTGCGATCGCGCGCAGGCGTGACCGATCCGACCTCGTAGAAGACGAAGCCGTTGTCGGCGGTGGTCAGGCCCTCATTCTCGGCGCCGGGTTCGGCGGCGAACACCGACTTGATCAGCTCGGCCGATTCCGGCAGATCCTTGACGATCGTGTCGTCAGGCCGCTGGCCGGTGCGGTCGATCGCATCGATGGTGACGACCTTGAGCTTCAGCTTGGCGGCTGCATCGGCGAGCGAACTGCCCGAGGCGCGCGTGTCTTCGTAGTTGTCGTGCACATCCAGAAGGATGCGGCTTGCCTCGCCCAGCGCCAGGTCCTTGCGAATCTGCTCGGAGACTTCGGCGAGCGGCTTCACCACTTCCGGCTTGATATCGGTGACGCGCAAAAGCACCGGTCCGAAGGCGCCCTGGACGACCGGACTGACTTCATTGGCGGCAAGCTTGAAAGCCGCGTCGGCCACAGCCTTGTCGGCGATCTTGTCCTTGGCCAGCGTGCCGAGCAGCGTGTCGGCCTGCGTCTTGCCCTCGGCGGTGACGATCTTGTCGAAGGTTGCACCGGTCTTCAGCGAGTCTAGCGCTGCCTTGGCCGCATCGGGCGACTGGAACACAAGCTGTTCGATGGTGCGCATTTCAGGCGTGGTGTAGCGCGACTTGTTCTTGTTGTAATCGTCGCTGATCTGCTGCTCGGTCACGGCGCTGAGATCCATAATGTCTTGCGGCTCGAGCCTGACATAGGAGAATTTGCGGTATTCCGGCGCCGCATAGGCCTTCTTGTTGGCATCGAAATAGGTCGAGAGCACGCTGTCGGACGGCGCCTCGATCGGCTCGACCAACTTTTTAGGCAAGGTCAGGTAGTCGACCGTGCGGTCTTCGCCGCGATAGAGCGCCACCGCCTTGAGGAAAGTTTGCGGCGCCTTGAGGCCGTCCGAAACCGCCTCGACGATCTGCTGGCGCACCGCCACCTGGGCACGATTCTTCAGATAGTCCTCGGGCCGCATGCCGACCTCGCGCAGCAGATACTCGAACGTTCTGCGGTCGAACTGGCCGCCCGGGCCCTTGAAGGCCGGGTCTTCGCGCGTGAGTTCGGCGAGCCGGTCCTTGGAAAGGCCAAGCCCGAGCTTGCGGGCCTGCTCGTCGAGGACGGCGCCCGAAACGAGCTGGGCCAGCACCTGATTGTCAATGCCGAGCGCCTTTGCTTGCTCGTGCGTGATGCGCTGACCGAATTGCTGCGACATGACGCTGACCTGACGATCATAGGCGAGGCGATATTCGTTGATCGAAACGGTCGTGCCACCGGCGGTGATCACCGAATGATGGCCACCCAAGGTACCAGACAAGCGCCCGGAAATACCCCAGACTGCAAAGCTGAGCACCAGCAATGACAGCAGCGCCTTCGCGACCCAGGTGCCCGCCGCGTTTCTCAAGATACCAAGCATGCATACTTCCGATTTATGCGCATTTCGCGTGCGCCCGAGTCTGAAACAAGCGCAATAGCGCCCTTCCGGTCCACTGTCGATTGCTTTGTGGCCTGATTTTGGTAGTGAGGGCGGGAGCCCAATGTCGCCCGGAGAAACAAAGCCCATGACGCCTGGAATCCGCCCGCTCGTCGCCGGTAACTGGAAAATGAACGGCACCAGCGCCTCGCTGAACGAGCTGAGGACGATTGGCAACGGCTTCATGAGCGGGCTCGACACCGAGACGGAAGCGGTTGTCTGCGTGCCCGCGACCTTGCTTGCGCATGCCGCCGAAATCCTGTCGCGCACCCCGGTGCGGGTCGGCGGCGAGGATTGCCACCCCAAGGAGAGCGGCGCCTATACCGGGCGGATTTCGGCGGAGATGTTGAAGGACGCCGGCGCCAGCCATGTCATTGTCGGTCATTCCGAATGCCGCTCCGACCTCGCCGAAGACGATGCCCTGGTCCAAGCCAAGGCTTCCGCGGCCTGGCGCGCCGGCTTGGTGGCGATCATCTGCATCGGTGAGACAAGCGCCGAACGCGAGGCCGGCACGACGCTGGAAGTCCTGTCGCGCCAGGTCGCCGGCTCGGTGCCGCCGAGTGCCACCGCAGCCAACACCATCATCGCCTACGAGCCGGTCTGGGCGATCGGTACCGGCCTGACGCCGACCGCCGCCGATGTCGCCGAGGCCCACGCCCATATCCGCGCAAAGCTGGTGGAACTGCTCGGCGATGGCGCGGCACGGATGCGTATTCTCTATGGCGGCTCGGTCAAGCCCTCCAACGCTGCTGAGCTGCTCGGCATCGACAATGTCGACGGCGCGCTGGTCGGCGGCGCCAGCCTGAAGGCGGCGGACTTTCTCGGCATCGCCGAGGCTTATTTGAACATCGCGTAACCAGGCGGCTCATTGCCGGCCTGGGCGCGGTGGCGAAATCGTTGCAAAGACTGCAATGCTTCCCATATTCCGGCCACGGGCTTGGAAATGCCGTTAAAGCATTGTAAGGAGCCGCCTCCAAATCACCGGTCGTCTTCGCGGCCGCGCAAGGCCTTGCCAGGATAAATTATGGAAACCGTACTGATCGTCATCCACCTTATGGTCGTGCTCGCGCTTGTCGGCGTGGTGCTGCTGCAGCGCTCCGAAGGCGGCGGTCTCGGCATCGGCGGCGGTTCCGGTTTCATGACCGCGCGCGGCGCCGCCAATGCGCTGACGCGGGCGACGGCCATCCTGGCGGCCGCCTTCTTCGTCACCTCGCTGACATTGTCGATCCTTGCCCGCTATGGCGAAAAGCCGATCGACATCCTCGACCGCGCTCCGGCATCCTCCGACAATGCGGGCAAGGGCGTGCTCAACCAGTTGCCGGGCACCACGGCGCCTGCAGGCACCACGGCGCCGGCGGCTCCCGCCGGCAGCACGGCGCCGACGCCGCCCTCCGGCAACGATGCCGCCACGACGCCTCCCGCGGCCGCTCCGGCCACGCCGGCGCCCGCGACTCCGGCCACCCCACCCGCAGCCAATGGCGTCACCTTGCCGGTCACTCCGCAGGTTCCGAACCAGTAGTCGGCAGAGCATGATCCCGAAAAGTGGAATCATGCTCAAAACAAAAAGATAGAAGATAGAGCCCATCCCGATTCTATCGGCATGGAACAGGCCTCTTGATGCCGCGATCTGTTGTCGTTTGAACACAGTCGCGGCAAATGCCGCACGATCACGAAGATTCAACCGAGCGTAGCTCCATGGCGCGCTTGAGGCGTCCGTGGCTAATCGATTATAGATTGCGCGCGGCACTTTCGGCGTCCTTGGGGGGCGCCGGGCGACGCCGTGGCAACAAGCATTGAACGATCGGATCTTCGCCATGCAGCTTCGCAGCTTCATTTTCCTGGGGTTTTGCGCCGTACTCGGCATGAGTTCGGCCGCCTTCGCCGGCACTCCGGCAATGGTTTCACAGCAATCGGTTGGAAAGACCGATGTCATCAATGTCGCCGCCGCCAAAAGCGATGCGGCGCAGTTGAAGCTTCTCAAGAAGAAGAAAAATCCGAGCGCCGACGATCTGGCCCAGATCGGCAAGCTCGAAGCCAAGATCGCAGCCGACAAGGAAGCCGCTCGCGCCAAGGCGCTCGAAGCCAGGAAACTGGCGATGCGCGAGGCGGCCAAGGCCAAGGCCGACGCGGAACGCCAGGCATTCCTGGCCAAGAAGGACCAGGCGGCGGAAACCAAGGCGGCGGACGCCAAGCCGGGCAAGAAGACCGTCAAGATCATCGAGCCGGTTCAGCCGATCGCGCCGATCCAGTCCGCCGAAACGCTCCCCGCCGAGGCCATGAACGTGGCGCTGACCGGCAACAATGGCGAATTGCGCAGCGAAGCGCCCGGCCAGAAGCCGCGCAACGTCGGGCTCTTCGCCGGCCTGTTCGGCGGCACCTCGTCCTCGTCGATGTCGCTGCTGCCGGAGACGCGGGCGCTCGATCAGGTGCTCGCCAAGAAGGAAGCCAAGAAGCAGTTCAAGGTGAAGCCGGAATTCGTGCCGCAGGAAGTGGAATTCACCGGCTACGATGCGGGCACCATCGTCATCGACACCAGCGCCCGCCGCCTCTATCTCGTCGAATCGGCATTCACCGCGCGCCGCTATGCGATAGCGGTCGGCCGCGAAGGCCTGCAGTTCAAGGGCACGGTTGCGGTCGGCGACAAGCAGGAATGGCCGCGCTGGATCCCGACGCTCGACATGCAGAAGCGCGAGCCCAAGCACTATGGCCAGTACAAGGACGGCATGCCCGGCGGCGGCGAGAACCCGCTCGGCGCGCGCGCCATCTACCTCTATGACGGCAAGAAGGACACGCACCTGCGCATCCACGGCACCATCGCGCCGCAGTCGATCGGAACCAGCGCCTCCAATGGCTGCTTCCGCATGATCAACGAGCACGTCATGGACCTCTACAGCCGGGTCAGGGTCGGCACCAAGGTCGTTATTATCTAACGACCAAGGTCGTCATCATCTGACGGTTTGATCAAGAATGCCGAAGGGGCCGGCTCAGCCGGCCCTTTTGTTTTGATCGGAACACTATTTGGCCCCTCGGGGCTTCGCGCCTTCTTGGGAAAAAGCCTGCGCGGCGGTTTTTTCTCTGGCGGAATCAATCCGGCCGCGTTAAGCGATGACTCCCATGGCGCGATATGTATTCATCACTGGCGGCGTGGTTTCCTCACTCGGAAAAGGCATCGCTGCAGCGGCCCTTGGGGCTCTCTTGCAGGCGCGAGGCTATCGCGCGCGCATCAAAAAGCTCGATCCCTACCTCAACGTCGACCCCGGCACGATGTCGCCGTACCAGCATGGCGAGGTCTTCGTCACCGACGACGGCGCCGAGACCGATCTCGATCTCGGCCATTACGAGCGTTTCACCGGCCGCTCGGCCAACCAGCAGGACAACATCACCACCGGCCGCATCTACAAGAACATCATCGAGCGCGAGCGGCGCGGCGACTATCTCGGCGCCACCGTGCAGGTCATTCCGCACGTCACCGACGAGATCAAGCATTTTGTCCTCGACGGCAATGACGACTACGACTTCGTGCTGTGCGAGATCGGCGGCACCGTCGGCGACATCGAGGCGATGCCGTTCCTGGAGGCAATCCGCCAGCTCGGCAACGACCTGCCGCGCAACAATGCCGTCTACGTGCACCTGACCTTGATGCCCTACATCCCGACGGCCGGCGAGCTGAAGACCAAGCCGACGCAGCATTCGGTCAAGGAACTGCGCGGCATCGGCATCGCGCCCGACATCCTTCTGGTCCGCGCCGACCGGCCGATCCCCAAGGAAGAGCGCCGCAAACTGTCGCTGTTCTGCAATGTGCGCGAGAGCGCCGTCATCCAGGCGCTCGACGTGCCGCACATCTACGACGTGCCGATGGCCTACCACAAGGAAGGCCTGGATTCGGAAGTGCTCGCCGCCTTCGGCATCGATCCGGCGCCGAAGCCGCGCATGGAGCCCTGGCAGAAGGTGTCCGACCGCATCCACAATCCGGAAGGCGAGGTGACCATCGCCATCGTCGGTAAGTACACCGGCCTCAAGGACGCCTATAAATCGCTGATCGAGGCGCTCTCGCATGGCGGCCTCGCCAACCGCGTCAAGGTCAAGCTCGACTGGATCGAGAGCGAGATCTTCGAAAAGGAAGACCCGACGCCGTGGCTGGAAAAGGTGCATGGCATCCTTGTCCCCGGCGGCTTCGGCGAGCGCGGTTCGGAAGGCAAGATCCTGGCCGCGAAATTCGCGCGCGAGCGCAAGGTGCCGTATTTCGGCATCTGCTTCGGCATGCAGATGGCCTGCATCGAGGCGGCGCGCTCGCTGGCCGGCGTCGAGCATGCCTCATCAACCGAATTCGGCCCGACCCAGGAACCGGTTGTCGGCCTGATGACCGAGTGGCTGAAGGGCAACATGCTGGAGAAGCGCAAGGAGACTGGCGACCTCGGCGGCACCATGCGGCTCGGCGCCTATCAGGCCGAGCTCACCAAGGGCTCGAAGATCGCCGAGATCTACGGCGACACCCAGATTTCCGAACGCCACCGCCATCGCTACGAGGTCAATGTCGACTACAAGGAGCGGCTGGAGGATTGCGGCCTGGTGTTTGCCGGCATGTCGCCCGACGGCGTGCTGCCGGAGACGGTCGAATATCCCGATCATCCCTGGTTCATCGGCGTGCAGTACCATCCAGAACTGAAAAGCCGGCCGCTAGACCCGCACCCGCTGTTCGCCAGCTTCATCGAGGCGGCGATGGAGCAGTCGCGGCTGGTTTGAGCCGGCTGCGCGGCTTGTCATGCAGACCTACGTCGCGCTGCTCTACAGCATCATCCTGGGCGAGGGGCGGCGCGTGATCATGGCCGATCTCAAGGCGATGGCGGAAGGCCTGGGGCTGAAGAACCCGCGTACGCTGGTGGCGACCGGCAATCTGGTGTTCGAGACGAAAGCGACGGACATTGCCGGGCTGGAGCAGCGGCTGGAGACCGCGTTCGAAAAGACCTTCGGCCGCCATGTCGACATCATCGTGCGCCGCGCGGATGACTGGCTGGCGCTTGCCGCCGGCAATCCGTTTCCGATAGAATCGGCCGCCACCGCGGACCAGGTGGCGGTGCGCGTGATGCGCAAGCCTGTTCCTGCGGAGGCTGCAGAAACGCTGCAGGCGTATGTCGGCGACGACGAAAAAATGCAGGCGGTCGGCGGCGACATCTGGATCGTCTTTTCGCGCGCGACACCAAGTTCGCGGCTAATTGCGGCGACCAGCCACACGCGCTTGGGTATCGGCACCTCGCGCAACTGGAACACGGTGCGCAGACTGGCCGAGATGGTTGGTGGACAACCCTGACCTTCTCCCTTCCCGCTTCTTGCGCGAAGTTTTTTATGCGCAGCCCACTTTTTTCTGGAACCAAATGCCCATCCAGGAGTTTAATGGGGTTCGATCGAGCGGAGGCGATCGGCCGGGAGGTTAAATATGGATCGCTTGCATTTCTTCACGCCTGTGCGCATTGCGCCCGGGCAGGGATACCCAGTGCAGGAAGTCGATAGCGTTGCCGAAGCCATGGTGTTCTTGCGTAAGTGGCCGACAGGACGGCGTGGACCGGTTTATCAGTGTGCCCTGAATTGCTGCGCCGCGGCACTGTCTGGCAATATGTCGGCCGAGGAGGCGCGGAAGGCTTTCACCGGATTTGCCCGCATCACCCGTCTGCTGGACGACGACATGGCACTGCCGATCGGCGGCGAAAGCATGGAAAACGTCTACGCGTTGAGGCGCTAGGCCGGCTCCAGTCGTTAGGTAATCTGAAGTCTGCGCACGGATGGTGCGCAGACGGTCGTTTTTTGACGGCACTTCACAGCAATTAGCTTCCCGCCACCCGCCAATTGAAAAAATTCAGGAATAGACTAGATGGTGCGGCTCGCCGGGCCGAACTGATCGTTGCTGCACGGTGCGGCCGGCGCAGTCGGGTCGATGGTGACGCAACTCGCACGAGAGGCCGGCGCCTACGTCATTGACACCGGACGCTCTGCCGACCGTCAGAAGGCGCTCGACTTCGGCGCGAACGAGTTCGTCGACCTCGATAACGACGCCCTGGAAGACGTCGGCGGCGTCGATCTGGTGTTCGATGTCATCGGCGGCGACATACAGAAGCGATCCGCGGGCCTGATTCGAGCCGGAGGAACACTGGTGACCGTCGTCGGCCGCCCGACGCAATGCGAATCTCATGATGCGGAAACCGCTTGGATCGCGCTGGTAGCCCGCGGCACCCGCCCCCCGGCTTTGTCGGCGGTGGGGGTAGGGGTGGCTTTTTTGGGCCCTGCAAGACATGCGTTTTACGTGCTGGGCAGACTTCCGTCAGGGTTGGCGTCGCGATGGAAACAAGCTCGAAACAGACTTGGCGAGCCGGTGGCGATGGTCGGTTACGAGATTGAGCTATGCCTATACCATCGGGGCTTCGGCCTCACATCAAAGGCGGTTGAGGCGTAAGTCGCTGCCGTCCTAAGTTCATATGAGAGGATCAATTATGCGATCCGCAACGGTTCTGTCATCGTCACTCGCGCCGGCTCTATGGGCGGCTCTTCTTTTGCTCGTCGTCTCGGGGCTTCATACCGCAGCCCGATCCGATCCGGTGTTTTGTTCCAGCGATTCATCGATCCAAACGACATCGAAACAGACGAGGGGGACCGCCACAGCATGTCCGTTCGTGCTCGCGGGATCATCAAGCAATGGATCGGGGTGATGGACGAACTCACAGCGCCAGCCAGGAGGGTTCAGCCCGCGAAAGGACGAGATGCAAACGGCCGAAGTCGACTGTCAGCGTCGGAGCACATCGCGCCGAGCCCCAGAGAGAGGGCAGGGAGGCCGCCCCCACTTGACTACGCGGCGCGCCGTTGAGCGAGGTGGACACCCGAACGGGCTCGACGAGGGTCGACGGCGGTGACGATACTATGGTGGTGATCACAGTAGACGCGATCCGGCGAAGTTGGCCCAGCGCAAAAACGGTAGCCGCCGGGTACTGACCGGTCTTCGCTCACCGGGAAGCGGCACTGATAGAGGCCTAGCTGAATGAGGGGGACATCTCTCGAAGTTGGTCTGATATTTTCAGGCATGATGGTTTCCTAGTTCATAGCCATTGCTCGGCTGACAGCCGCAGTGCGACCCCGTCGGCGCGAGCTTCTCTCGTTTTGGAGGGCTATGGATAACCATATGGTGTTGGTTGCACCGTCAATGAAGCCCGAGGCTCTGCTTCTGAAGCCAATAGTTTGCGACCTAAGGCCACACCTGCGCGGGTAAGAACGCACAGGCAAGTGCCATAGTAGGCCGCCTCCGGCACCCGCCCCCGGGGTTCGTCGGTGGAGGGGTGGGGGGTGAATGGGGCCCTATCAGGAGCGCCCGACCGACACCCTCGCCGCGCGTTACGTTAGACCGGGAGCATGCTTTTCGGCCTCTCGCGGCCGGAACGCGCCCGTGTTGCAGTTGTTGCGCTCTCTAAGGAGAGCACACCCAGCCTAGGCGTTCGACTGCTCTTCAACATCAAGACAGTCTTCAGTGACAACGACGTGTTGGCTACCGAATCCATCTTGCCCCGACTCTGTAACCTTGATGACTCTCCATGGTCTGACATCAGAGGCAAACCTATCGATGACAGGCACTTGCCACAGAAGCTACGTCCCTACGCAACAAGCGCACAGCCGAGGCGGCCGAATGAATCCGCCCAGAAAGTTTTCGTTTCAGAAATTTCTACAGAAAGAGACAGCCCGGGGACGGCGGCCATACTGAGCCAGCCGGTCCGTGGGCGCGTTTGCTTCAGCCAACCTGGCCAGCGCTTCTTCGACTTTTTGAGCCGACGCGTCCGTGCGCTTGATGTGCCGCACAACTTGCCGCCTCAGCATCGCGAGCATTTCGGCGCGATATACGTCCCCGTATCTCGCAGTTTCAAGGTGGAGAGTCGCAAGCCGCATGGGCGACGATTCCAATTAGCTAGCAGTA
>NZ_JBWLUZ010000024.1:0-88053 GCF_057784325.1 Mesorhizobium sp. CNPSo 4689 | reverse complement strand
GCGCTCCAGGATGCGGCATCGGTTGCCGGCCTGCTGGTAACGACGGAAGCGATGGTTGCCGAGAAGCCGAAGAAGGAACCCGCAGTTCCGGCAATGCCGGGTGGCGGCATGGACTTCTGAGGAAACGCAGCGGTGTCCGCGCTCCATGGAGCGCGGACTTTTCCGACATAGGGTGAGACCATGAACGTGATGAAACTAGACGTTATCCCGCCGCCCTCGCGCGCGGCCGCCGACCTGAACTACGAAGCGGATCTGAAAACCGCGCTCGACCCAATCCTATCCGAACTCCTTGACCGAGCGGAGCACGCCGGTTGGGATCGGCGCAAGGCAGCATACACGGTGATGTTTCTGGCTGCGCGGAATCTTACCGAAGGCAAAGGCGCCCCTGGAAACGGGAGTTCGACAGGCTAAGGCGCTACGCACGCAACCTTTTGCGGCGCCTGGCGAGGCTTCCGATCGATTGAGCTAACCACGTGAAACGGAGGAAAACATGGAACACAATCAATTTCAGCAGCCCGTGAGGGTGCTCGTGGGTCTTGGGTTTCCGACCGACATTCAAAGCGTAAAAGACGCCTTCGTCCTGCTCGAGGAATGGCCGCCATCGAAGCGGAACGCTGCTCATGGCATCGCGCTCAATGCCTGCAGGGCAGCCCTCGCCGGCAAGGTGGATGCCGAAACCGCTCGCAGCACTTTTGTTGCCTTCGCCCGTCGCATGGATTTGCTTGTACTGGCCGCAGGGGACATCGTCGCGGCTAACGCAGTCGGCGCCTTGGGCGTCGCTTCGGGAAGCCATTACAACAAGTCGATGTAATCGAACCGTGGGAGCGGAGGAAGCTATGAGGGATATTCGATTTCCTGAACCAGTGAGACTGCGCCTGAAACCCTCAAGGGAGCGCATGGTTGCCAGTTGCTCGGAAGCGCTCGAGTGCCTCCACGACCAATGGCCAGAATGGGCGAGAGGACCGAGCTATCGGGCAGCGTGCCGCACTTGCCGCGACTCCTTGGAGGGTTGGCGGGCTCCGCAACAAGCAAGAAGGGCATTCTTAAAAGCGGCCCGTCGTGCCGGTCTGGTCCAACCCTGATGGCTGGGTGCAACTAAGCAAAGGATGTCATCGCCGAGTCAGGTCTTGGTCCGCAAACGTCGCGATCTGTATGTTTCTAATGGCAACTGACTAAATGTCTGAAAAGCGCCGGGAACCGTGCAATCCGTCATTTGACAATCCTCTCAATCAAACCTGTGCATTTGAAGCAGGTTGTGGCAGCACCGAGATCGGTTCTATCATGCGCAGCATCGTAGAAAATATTGCAGGTTTTCCGAATGGGGGGAAAGGTGGTAGCGCTCTCCCGACTCGAACCCCTGAACTCACACAACCATCCTATTTGTACGCCCCGACCGCAATTTACCGCAGGGCTTGATCGGCGCCCTTCCGGCGGAGGTTGATACAATCTAGATCCTGATCTCTGAACGGAAGTCCGTGCACCAGGGCGGACACATGCCGGCGGCGAGATCATGAAAAGCGACACCCTCTCCTATCCTCCTCGCGGCCTCTCACGCGAAGAAGCCGCCCGATATGTTGGCGTGGGCATAACCAAATTCGACCAGATGGTTGCTGACCGCCGCATGCCGAAGCCGAAGAAAGTTGACGGCCGTGTGATTTGGGATCGCCTTAAACTCGAAGCGGCGTTTGCCGAACTACCTGGAGACGATGAAGAGAATATCGTCGACTTCCTGCTGCAAGGGAATCATCGCAGAGAATAGATTCATTCTACCATGACCGACAAATATCCCGGCCTCTCCTCCTACACCGATCGCCATGGAAAACTTCGCTGGCGCTATCGAACGAAAGAGCGTGTAGTGAGTCTACCCGCTCCCAATCAGCCAGGATTCAAGGACGCATACCAAGCAGCGGTCGAGGGCCGGAAAGTCCCCAAGGCTCCCGTCGTTCGTATGCCTGGAGCCTCCCTGCCCGGTACATTTGGAGCGGCCTTTCAACGGTTGAAGATCTCAGTCAAGTGGCTGGCGCTGGACGAAGCCAGCAAGCGCAAGAACACGAGGCTGATTGAAGAATTTCTAGAACTGCGAGTGGTCCCTGATCACCCACTCATCTGGCGGGAGGTAGCGGTTAAGAACCTTAGACGTATCCATATTGAAGAGCTTCTTGGCCGCTTCATCGCCACGCCCCATAAGGCCAAGCATCTGCTGGTGGGCATACGCAAGCTAGTTTATGTCGCGCTGCGGCAAGACTGGATCGAAATCGATCCCACAGCGGCGGTCGAGTGGCGGCCCGCCTATGCCGGTTGGAAAGCCTGGTCGCGCGAAGCGATGGCGCAATTCGAAAACCGTTGGCAGCTCGGCACCGCGGCACGCACTTGCTACGGTTTGGCGCTTTGGCTCGGCAACCGCCGCGGCGACGTCGCGGGCCTGCGCTGGGATCAGAGGGTCACCCGCCGTGTGTTCATCGATGGTGTCGAGCGTCACTTCGACGGGTTTGATATCGTTCAGGCCAAGAACAAGGGACGAACAGGTGGCAAACGGCTTTTCGTGCCGATCACACCGATGCTGTCTGAGATCCTTGATGCAGCCGACAGGCGCGGCGAGACCGTTCTGGTCAACGGCTATGGTGAGCCCTTCTCCGCCAAGTCACTGACTGGGATGATGGCGCATTGGTGCAAGCTTGCCGGTCTTCCGAAGGGTCTGACCCTACATGGTCTGAGGAAGTCGCTCGGTGTTTATCTGGCGGAGGCCGAGGCCTCAACCAGACAGCTCATGGACGTACTAGGGCACGACGATATCGATCATGCGGAGCTCTATTCGCGCGAGGCATCGCAGGTACGGCTGGCGGTCCAGGGGATGGATCGAGTCGTGCGTCTCGTGACGCGCAAGCCGATGCTTGGCGAACCTATTGGCGAACCTCGTGGCGAACCACCCTCTAACGCATTGATAAATAACGACAATGGTGGGCCCGGAGGGACTCGAACCCCCAACCAAGCGGTTATGAGCCGCCGGCTCTAACCATTGAGCTACAGGCCCCACGCGGCTGGATTAGTGTTTTTCCCCGGCCGGCACAAGGCTTTCCGGATGGGCTGGCGGCGATCGCCCAAATCAGCCCATATTCGCGCCCTAGTTGCCAGATGCGACTGGATCGCAGACCGAGGAGATTTTGATGACCAGACATCTTTTGCCGCTGACACTCATGCCCTTGGCGCTCGCCGCCGCGATTGCTTTTCCGGCGATGGCCGGCGCCGCCGATTCGCAGCCTGCGGCTCGCATCATCGTGTCGGGCGAAGGCCAGGCGACCGCAGCACCCGATCTGGCGCTGCTGACGCTCAGCGTCATGCGCGAGGCCAAGACGGCGCGCGCAGCGCTCGATGCCAACAACGACGCCATGGCCGCCGTGATCGCGGCGATGAAATCGGCCGGCATCAAGGACCGCGACCTGCAGACGGCAGGCATCCAGATCAACCCGCGCTACAACTACACCAACAAGCCGGACGGCAGCCAGGAGGCCGAGCTCGTCGCCTACCAGGTGACCAACACGCTTTCGGTGCGTATCCGCGACATCGACAAGACAGGCGATATCCTCGACAAGGCGGTGTCGCTCGGCGTCAACCAGGGCGGCGGAATCGCCTTCTCCAACGAGGATCCGTCCGCCGCCGTGACCGAGGCCCGCAAGAAGGCGGTCGCCAACGCCATGGCCAAGGCCAAGACCCTGGCCGAAGCCGCGGGCGTCGGCATCGGGCGGGTGCTGGAGATCACCGATCAGAACATCGCCCCGCCCCCAATGCCGATCAACGCCAAGGCCTTCGATGCCGCGGGCGCAGCGGTTCCGGTGCAGGCCGGCGAAAACTCCTACGCGGTGCAGGTCACCGTCATCTTCGAGCTGAAGTAAGCGCCGTCAGCCGCCATCGACGGGACGAAAGTCGGATCGGCACAAGACATGAAAAACCCCGGAGGACTGGTCCTCCGGGGTTTTTTGAGCCGCACCCTTCCGTCCTGGCGAAAAGGGACTCTGCTACTCAGGGCTGATCTTCGCAGAAGATCATGCCCAAGGCTGATCTTCAGCTGATCCTAGCGATAGATGACCGGGCAACCGCGCTCGTTGGCGAATACGACCACGACGCGATCGCCATACTGGCGGCCCGCGACCTTGACCGTGCGGCGGCTGACATCAACGATGCGGACACGGTGCAGGCCCATGCGCTCGGCCTTGTCGAGGGCGCGGTCCGGCGAACAGCCACGGCGGCGCCAGTCGCGCTCACGGCGGTAGCCATCATCATCCCCGCTATAGACACCGACGCGCGGTTCATTGTTGTTGCCGAAGCCGAGATAGATGCTATCGGCATGGGCGACCGGGATGGCGGCCAGCGTGCCGAGGCCGACCAGGGCCGAAAGGGTTGCCGTCTTGATGGTGTTGAACATCGTCTTCTCTCCTTGTTGAGGGCTCTCGCCCGTCCTCGTGAACCGATGCGGCAACAATGCACTTGCCAGTCTGAACTCTTTGCGAACCGCCCATTCATCTTCGGTTCATGTGGCAAATCATCGGTTGGCGATCGGAACTCAAACGCCCTATCGCCTCGCCGGTTCCGGGCAAAGCCGGGTCGGCGCGTGGTATTTGCTACCGCTTTGCGGCGAAAATCGAGCTTGCGGCGAAAATCGAGTCAGGGCTCGTCGTCGAGCATATAGTCGAAATAATCGTCTGGTTCGGCCAGGTCCGTCTCGTTGGCCTTGACCCGGCCGCGGATCGAGATGCCGGCTTCGTGCACGGTCTCGGCGCTTCCCGAAACCAGCCTGTGCCACCAGTAGAGATCATGCCCCTCCGCCACCAGCCGGTAGGCGCAGGTCCTGGGCAACCAGGTGATCGTGCGCACATTCTGCGGCGTCAGCCCGACACAATCGGGAACGCGCGCCAGCCGGTTGGCATAGTCGGCGCAGCGGCAGCTTTCGGCGTCGAACAGCCTGCAGCCGACGCTTGTCCAGTAGATTTCGCCGGTGTCCTCGTCCTCGAGCTTCGACAGGCAGCATTTGCCGCAGCCGTCGCAGAGCGATTCCCACTCGGCCGGCGTCATCGCCTCGAGCGTCTTGGTTTTCCAGAACGGCGCGTCCATTGTGCCGATGTGGCCCTCACCGACGCCAAGGTCAAGCGCCATCATCGCTGCAAAGGCGGCCTGTGCCACTCGATCGCCGCAAATGCGGCCGGCACCATACGAAAAACACGAAGTTGCCTTCAAAAGGCCGGTCAATCGTCCTTCGTTGCCAGTAATGCCCCGCAAGCCGGAACCAAATCCGGATGATGAAAGTTTGGGCAGGGATGGGACCCCATAAGGAGAATTTGAGATGAAACGCCAACCACGGATTCTGGCAGGCACAGCAATTGGCCTGCTGATGGCATCCGCGCCGTTGGGCGCGTATCCGCTGCAGGACAGTGCCGCTTTCGCCCCTCTGCAGCACACCGCCGCACCGCTGATCCTGGCGCAAGCAGCCTGTGCCGAAGGCGAATCGGCAGAGGCCTGTGCGCAGAAACAGCAGGGGGAGCCGGAGCAGAAGCCTAAACGCAAGAAGCAGGAACCGGAACAGCAGGCCGCGCCGGCGCAGGGCGAGCAGGAGCAGCAGCCGCGCAGGAAGAAGCGTGATCAACAGCAGCAAACCGAACAGGCTCCGGCCGAACAGGCCGCGCCTGCCGCTGAGGAGCAGTTGCCGCGCAGGAAGAAACGCGACCAGCAACAGCAGATCGAGGCCGCACCTGCCGAACAGCCCGCCGAACAGGCGGCCCCGGCAAACGAAGAGCAGCCGATCAAGCCGCGCAGGAAGAAGCGCGACCAGCAGCAGCAGATCGAGGCCGCGCCTGCCGAACAGCCCGCCGAACAGGCGGCTCCGGCAAACGAAGAGCAGCCGATCAAGCCGCGCAGGAAGAAGCGCGACCAGCAGCAGGAGGCCGCACCTACCGAACAGCCCGCCGAGCAGGCGGCCCCGGCAAATGACAACAACCAACAGCCCCTGCGCAAGAAGCGCAAGCAGGATCAGCAGATCGAAGCCGCGCCCGCCGAGCAGGCGCCGGCCAAGAAGGCAGCGCCGGCCGGCGAGCCGGTTCCGCAGGCCGAACCGCTTCAGCCCGAGCAGCAGGCAGCACCCGCCGAGGGCGAACAGCCTCAGGGCAAGAAGAAGCGCGGCAAGAAGCCTGTCGGCGAACAGCCGGTGACGGGAGAGCAGCCGGCCACCGGAGAACAGCCGTCGACGGCCGAACAACCCGCAACTGGCCAGCAGCCCGTGACCGGCGAACAGCCGGCCCAGGGTGAAAATGCGGCCCAGGGTGAAGCCCCGGCCGACAAGGACGCAGCCCCCATCCTCGACAGCCAGAAGGACGTCCTGCGCAGGCGCAAGGGCAAGAGCGGCCAGCAGGGAGGCGAGAATGCGAGTGGCGAGCAGGCCAACCAGCCCGCCCAGCAGAATGGCGAGCAGGCGCAAGTTCCAGAGCCTGCCCCGGTCGACCAGGGACCGCCGCCCACCGACGACAAGTCCGCCCAGCAGGCAATCCAGCCTGAAAAGATCGCCCCGGTTACGGAGGAAAAGGGCAAGCGCGTCGAGCGCGCGCCCGATGAGAACGTCCGCGACCGCCGGCGTCCGAAAGGCGTCGACGTCGTCAGGGAACTCGGCGACCGCGTCATCCTGCAGTTCAACAACCAGACGATCGTGGAAAGCAATGACGCTCCGCGCATGCACCGCGGCGCCAGGAACGTGTACTATGAGGATCTGTCGGGCGATCGCACCCGGGAAATTGTCGAGCGTGACAACGGCGTCCGGATCGTCACCATCCGCAACCGCTACGGCGACGTCATCCAGCGTTCGCGCATTGCGCCGGATGGACGCGAATATGTGCTGAGCTATGTCGATGAGCGGCACTATGAGGATGACGGCGACTGGCGCGATCCGGGCGACGACCTGCCGCCGATGCGGCTCACCATTCCGCGCGAGGAGTACATCCTGGACTCCGAGGAGGTCGAGGATCCGGACGACTACTACACCTTCCTCGAACAGCCGCCGGTGGAGCGGGTCCAGCGCCTCTACTCGATCGACGAGGTCAAGCGTTCGGCCCGCGTGCGCGACATTGCCCGCCGCGTCGATCTCGACACGTTGAACTTCGAATTCGGTTCGGCCTCCATCTCCGATACCGAAGTGCAGAAGCTCGACGGCGTCGCCGGCGCCATGGAGAAGCTGTTGAAGAAGAACCCGGCGGAGACCTTCCTGATCGAAGGCCATACCGACGCCGTCGGCACGCCGGAGGCGAACCTCGCTCTGTCCGACCGGCGCGCCGAAGCGGTCGCCGAGGCGCTCACCAATGCCTTCGGCATCCCGCCGGAGAACCTGACGACGCAGGGCTATGGCGAGGAGTACCTCAAGGTCGACACGTCGGGTCCCAACCGTGAGAACCGCCGCGTCGCCATCCGCCGCATCACCTCGCTGGTGGCGCCGGTAGCCAGCGCGAATTAGTGCATGATTCCAGAAGCCTGAGCCGGCTTCCGGAATCACGATTACAAGAGCAGGCGCATCCCGTTTTGCTGGGATGGCCTGCTCGCGAGGGAGCACACTCAAGAAGAATTGTAGCCGGCGATTCGGTGGAGATCATTGAATAGCCGCATTGACAACCCCAGATTTCGGAAGGGCGTTCCCTGCCCTGTCCCGACTCCAGCGGGACACATGAGCCCCGCCGGTCCCCTCCGGCGGGGTTTTTGTTTCCCTCGACGACCGCCCTTGCAAACCGTGGCGGCCTGCCCGAATACCACAGTGCCAAAAAGACCGGAACCAAATATGAAACGTCTCGAACTCGCCGCCACGCGCCGGCTGCTGGTCGTGTTCTATATCGGGCCTGGCACTTGCCATCTATGCCCTGTCCTTCGGCAAGAAACTCTACGAGTTCGTCACCGTGGCGTTCACGCTTGGCGATACCGACACCATCCTCAAGATGCTCGGCCTGATCGATGCCGCACTTGTCGCCTCGCTGGTGGTGATGGTGATCATCTCGGGCTACGAGAACTTCGTCAGCCGTTTCGATGAAAATGACGGCGAGGTGCACTGGCTGGGCACGATCGATGTCGGCTCGCTGAAGGTCAAGGTCGCCTCGACCATCGTCGCCATCTCGTCCATCCACCTGCTGCAGGTCTTCCTGAACTCGGTTTCCTATACGACCGATCAGTTGATGTGGCTGACCATCATCAACCTCGCCTTCGTGCTGTCGGCCTTCATGCTGGCTTACATCGACCGGCTGATGGGCTTGGGCAAAGGCAAGAAGGCCGAGGAATAAGGGCGCGCAGCGCCCGTCAGTAGATGCTTTTGATGTTGGTATCGGTCCGGGCGAACACCTCGTCCGGCACAAAAAAGTCGCCGGCGAGCGGTCCCGTCGCCCCAGGCGAATAGACGGAAAAATCGCTGACGCCCTCGGCGCGCAGCACTTCCTCGTCGATGTAGAAATTGCCGGTCGCCTCGCGCGACGGCCGCATGAATATCGCATGCGCGGCATCTGCCATGATGTCGGGCGAACGGCTCATCGCCACCACCGTCGCCCCACCCAGCAGGTTGCGCACCGCCGCCGTGTCGATGGTCGAGATCGGCCACAGCGAGTTGACGGCGATGCCGTCCCTGGCGAACTCGGCACTCATGCCCAGCGTGCACATCGACATGCCGAACTTGGCCATCGTGTAGGCGACGTGGTTCTTGAACCATTTGGCCTTCATGTCGAGCGGCGGCGCCAGATTCAGGATGTGAGGATTGTTGGCCAACTTCAGGTGCGGAATGCACATTTTGGACACCAGGAACGTGCCGCGCGTGTTGATCTGGTGCATCAGGTCGTAACGCTTCATGTCGGTCTCCAGCGTGCCGGTGAGCTGGATGGCGCTGGCGTTGTTGACGCAGATGTCGATGCCGCCGAACTTTTCGACGGTCTTGGCGACAGCTTCGGCGACTTGCGCCTCCTCCCGAATGTCGCACAAGACGGGCAGCGCGTGGCCGCCAGCCTGCTCGATCTCTTCGGCAGCCGTATAGATCGTACCCGGCAGCTTCGGATGCGGCTCGGCGGTCTTGGCGGCGATCGTCACATTGGCGCCGTCGCGCGCTGCGCGCAGCGCAATCGCAAGGCCAATGCCGCGCGATCCGCCGGAGATGAACAGCGTCTTTCCCTTGAGCGACATTTTTTCCGCCTCCCTTGCAGCACGACAGGTGCGAACCTTTGCGCGGCGGGCAACCGCAGCGCAAGGGCCGAAAGCATGCAAAGCTGGTTACGCTGCGTAGGGTCGAGAAACTGGTGAAGCCGGACCAGGGTCTGTTGAGATTCAGGTCAGGCCGAGCCGAGAATGGTGAGTTCCGAGAACCGGAGCGGAGCGTACTTGAAGTACGTGAGCACCGGAAGCGCAGAAACTCGCCGTTCGCAGGCCGGCATCACCTGAATATCAGCAGACCCTAAACCAGCACCAGGCCCTGCCGCATGGCGATGGCGATGGCATCGGTGCGGTTGGCGGCGCCTAGCTTGATCAGGATTGCGGCGACGTGGAACTTCGCCGTGTGCACGGAAATGTTCAGCCGCCTGGCGATCACCTTGTTGGGCGCGCCTTCGGCCAGCAGCGCCAGCACTTCGCTCTCGCGCGGCGACAGCGCCGGCCGGCCGACTTTGTCATCCGCCGGTTCCTCGTCGAACAGATCGCCGTCATGGAAAGCGAAATCGTCATGCCGGTCGGGCAAGGCACGGCCTCCACCCGAAATCCGGTAGCCCGCCGCCGCCAGCCGCACGGCAGCGGCAATCAGCAGGTCGTCGGCCGTCGCCGGCAGCACGGCAAGCAAATTGTCGGCCTCCCGCTCCTGGGTGGCTCGACGGGACAGCAGCACCCGAGGTGTCGCGAGGTCGATGCCGCCCTCCAGACCGCTCTCGTCGACGATAGCCATATCCGCCGTCAGACTGGAGTTGCTCGCGTACATGACCGGCAGCAGATCATCGGTCGCGGCAAGAGCAGTCGACAGCCGTTCGGCGCGCGCGGCATCGCCGAGCGCGATCAGCACCGTCAACCGGTGGCCCGCTAGGTCGCGTCTCGCGATGCTGTGGCTTGCGCTGTCCGCCATCGATCCTCTCAGCTCAGCGGCTTCTCGC
Source organism: Mesorhizobium sp. CNPSo 4689 (assembly GCF_057784325.1). Classification (NCBI taxonomy): domain Bacteria; kingdom Pseudomonadati; phylum Pseudomonadota; class Alphaproteobacteria; order Hyphomicrobiales; family Phyllobacteriaceae; genus Mesorhizobium; species Mesorhizobium sp. CNPSo 4689. Next base: position 77,923 of record NZ_JBWLUZ010000024.1, on the reverse strand, counting down.
CGATGGTCACCGCGACATCGCGCTGTTCACCGCCACGCACCACGCCGAGCGTCACCGAGGCACCGGCGCTGTCCGGCCCGAGCTTGCGGATCAGGTCACGCGGCCCATGCACGGCCTCTCCATTCCAGGAGACGACGATGTCGCCGACATAGAGGCCGGCGGCCTTGGCCGGACCGCTGTCGTCGAGGCTCATCACCATCGCGCCATGCGCGTCGCCATTGCGGATCGGATGCAGGCCGGCGCCGAGATAGCCACGCGCGACATGGCCCTTTTCGCGCAACGTCGACACCGCCCGCTCGATCGTCTCGTAGGGCATGACCAATGCCCGCCGCCGCGGCCCGAACAGAAGCATGCCGATCAGCCCGCCTTTGGCGTCGAGCACCGGGCCACCCTCGAAGCGGCCGCCGGCATTGACGGCGAGGTTGATGCGCCGGTCGATCGTGCCGCCGCGCATCGAGCGCCAGGCCGGGCCGACCTCGCCGACCGTCCCGAACACAGCAAGTGCGGCACCTTCGCTGTTGCCGACGGTGATGGCCAGATTGCCCGGCCGCACGGCATCCGCCTTGGCCAGCGGCGCGGCATTGACCGCTTCGGCAGGTTTCAGCAGCGCGACGCCGGTCGAAGGATCGCGCCCGACCAGTTCGGCCTTCACCTTCCCGCCGGAAGCCAGCTTCAGCTCGATCTCCTCACCTGCCTCCACGACCTCCTCGGCGGTGACGAAATAGCCGTCGCGCCAGTGGAAGGCACTGGCCGTGCGACCGTGATGCGTGGCGAGGCTCGCCGTCGCCGGCGCTGCGGTTGCCGCGACATCGGCGATGGCATCGGAAAACGCGCTCAGATTGAAGTCGCTCATGATTGGTCTCCTGGGTTTCTCATGTCCCAGATATCGCTGCCTTGCGCGAGGGTTGGTACTCGCCTGACGGCTAGTTGCCGGTGTGACTGGCCATCTGGTCAGGTCGCGGCCGAACAGGCCGCTCCGCACATATAGTCATCCTGATGCCTGATGACACGGAGCCTCGAAATGGCCCTGCCCGCCCAGAAACTGCAATCCGACGACACGCTTCTCGATGCCTATTCGACGACCGTCGCCGACGCGGTCGACCGCATCGGTCCGGCCGTCTGCCGTATCGAGCGTATCGGCGGTCAGGGCGGCCATGGCTCCGGCTTCGTCATCGCGCCGGACGGGCTGGTCGTCACCAATTTCCATGTCGTCGGCGATGCGAAAACAGTGCGCGTGTCGATGCCTGACGGCGCCTCGCGCGAAGGCCGCGTGCTCGGCCGCGACCCCGACACTGACATCGCGCTGGTGCGCGCCGACGGAAGCTTTGCCGATGTCGCGCCACTGGGCGATTCCAAGCGTCTGCGCCGCGGCCAGATTGCGATCGCCATCGGCAATCCGCTCGGCTTCGAATGGACCGTCACCTCCGGTGTCGTCTCGGCGCTTGGCCGTTCGATGCGCGCCTCCACCGGCCGGCTGATCGACGACGTCATCCAGACCGACGCAGCACTCAACCCCGGCAATTCCGGCGGGCCGCTGGTGTCCTCGGCCGGCGAGGTGATCGGCGTCAACACCGCCATGATCCACGGCGCACAGGGCATCGCCTTTGCGGTTGCCTCCAACACCGCCAATTTCGTCATCTCGGAAATCATCCGCTTCGGCCGCGTGCGCCGCGCCTTCATCGGCGTCTCGGCCGACACGACAAACCTGCCGCGCCGCGCCGCTCTTTTGTCGCAGGTGTCAAGCAATACGGCCGTGCGCCTGCGCAGCGTCGAGAAGAACGGCCCGGCTGCGAAGGCCGGCCTGAAGGAGGGCGACATCATAGCCGCCATCGACGGCCGTCCGGTCACCGGCGTCGACGATCTCGTGCGCATGCTCGACGCCGAACGCATCGGCCGCGAAACGCTGTGCACGGTGGTGCGGCGGACCGGCATCAGCCAGGCGACGGTGACACCGGTGGCGAGGGCAAGTTGAGGCCTATCGTTGCTAGAGCATCCGTCCGAGCAGCGACACCAGCAGCCGCGCGAGGTCGCCATTCGGGTCGAGGTCGGGATCGTAGATCGTCATGTCCATGCCGGTGCAGAGCCGGTCCGCTGCCAGCGCTGACAGGATCGCGACGAGATCGTCGGGATCGATGCCGGGACTGCCTGGGGAATCCACCGCCGGCATGACCGTCTGGTCGAGCACGTCGATATCGAGATGCAGCCAGTAAGGACAATCGGCACGCGCCAGCGTCGCTCTCGTCGTCTCCAGCACTTTTGCGGCGCCAAGGTCCCGTACGGCAAAGACATCGATGCGAGTGATCGCAGTCGCATTGATGTCGGGCCAGGCAAAATCGGCATCGCGGCTCTCGCGCTCGCCGATCTGCACCACCGCCGCGTCGGCGACGAGCGGACCGGCAATGCCAGGCCACTCCGTCAACAAAGGCTCGCCGCGTCCAGTTGCGAGCGCCAGGTCCATGCCGGCAGCCGAACCGGGCATGGCGTCAACGTCGTAATTGCCGGGATGGCGGAAATCGCTGTGGCCATCGACATGGACCAGTGCGACCGCGCTTGAGCGTCGCGCCGCCGCCAATGCACCAAGCAGGATCGAACAATCGCCGCCGATGACCAGCGGGAACTCGCCTTGCCCGAGGGCACCGGCGACGATCTCGGCAAGGTCGAGATTGAAGCGGCGTATCGCCGGACCATTGCGCAGCCGGGTGCCCGGTTGCGGTTCGGTGCTGTAAGCGGGCCTTTCGAGATCGACCACCCGCACTGGCGCCAGCACCTCGACGAGGCCGGCGTCGCTCAGCGCCTGCGGCGCGCGCCAGGTGCCGGGCACATGGCCCGGCCGCAAGGGGCGGAGGCCGAGATTGGAAGGCGCACGAACAAGGCAGATGTCACGCATGCGACAGGACCAGCTTCAACACAGCTCAGCATAGACCGCATCGCTCGGCCCCGGCCACAGGGCCGGAGCCGCTGCCGACATTTGCTGCCATCGGCACGGGTTCAGGCGTCGGCCGCGCCCTCCGAGAATTGCGCCTGGAACTCCGGGCTGAGCGGGATCGGTTTGATCACGTCGATCAGCACGCCATTGGGATCCTTGGTGATGAAATGGCGCTGGCCGAAGGGTTCGTCGCGCAGGCTGCACAGGATCGGCAGGCCGGCGGCAAGGAGCCGTTCATAGATCGCGTCCGGGTTCCTGACCTCGAAATTGATCAGCAGACCCGACGTGCGCCCTCGCCCTTCCTCGGGTATCGTCTCGTGGTCGCCCTGGACGATACCGAGATTGACGCGGCGATCCTCGGTCGACTGCAGATGCACATACCAGTCGCTTTCGAACAGCGGTTTGAAGCGGAAGTGCTCGATATAGAAGGCTTTCGTTCCAGCCACGTCGCCCGTCATCAGCACCGGATAATAGCTCGTCGTCTTCATCTTTCTTTCTCCCATCGAATAACATACAGTCTGCATGTAAATTTCAATAACATACAGGCTGCATGTATGCAACGAGAAACCGCGCGCCGCTCCAACCGTGATCGAACCGAAGCGACGCGCGCCGACCTGATCGCGGCGGCGCGAAAGCTGTTCATCGAAAAACCCTATGCCGAGACCGGCACGCCCGAGATTGTCGCCGCCGCCGGCGTCACGCGCGGCGCGCTCTATCATCATTTCGCCGACAAGCAGGCGCTGTTCGCCGCCGTCGTCGAGCAGGAGGCGGAGGCCGTCGCCGCAGAGGTAGATCGCGCTTCGCCGCCCTCGCTATTTGCCCGCGATGCGTTGATCGCCGGCTCGGACGCCTATCTCGCCGCCATGCGCTTGCCCGGCCGCACCCGGTTGCTGCTGCTCGACGGGCCGGCCGTGCTCGGTCGCGCCGGCATGGACGACATCGACAACCGGCACGGCAACCGCTCGTTGCGCGAGGGCCTCGTGGCTGCGATGCGCGAGCAGACGATGATAAGATTGCCCGTCGACGCACTGACCGCGCTGCTTGCCGCCGCCTTCGACCGTGCAGCCCTTGCCATCGAGGCAGGAGGCTCGATCGAAGACCATCGGGCCGTCCTCGTTGCACTTATCGATGGGCTGTCTCCGGCGGCTCCTCGTCGCGCATGACCCCGAACCAAAGGTTCGGAAAGGATCATGCGCAAAATCAAAGTGCTACAGCGTCCTTTGCGCGTCCTCAGGGACGCGCGGCGCTGTAGGCACCTGGCCCGGCTCGAACTCGTTGAAGCAGCCGAGCTGGCGCTTGAACTGGTCGATCAGCCAGGCAGCCACGGGCTTCGGGCTGCGGTCGCTGCGATGCATGGCAAACAACGGCGAGCGCACCTCGCTGAACGGCTCCAGATCGATTTCCACCAACCGGCCGCTCGCCAGATCGTCGGCGATCAGCCAGCGCGGCAGCCCGCCCCAGCCCAGCCCCTCGCGCATCAGCATATGCTTGGTGCGCAGGTCCGTCAGCCGCCAGGTGCGATAGGCGAAGACGCCAAAGTCGCGCCCCTTGGTGCGCTCGGACTGGTCGGTGACGACGAGTTGGATGTGTTCGCGCGCATCCTCGATCGCCACAGGCTTCGGAAGCAGCGCCAGCGGGTGGCTGGACGCGGCAGCCAGCACAATCGACATGAAGCCGATACGCACAAGATGCACGTCGACCTCGCCCAGCAGGCCGCCGACACCGAGATCGGCCTGCCCGCTGACGACATGATCGGGGATCAGGCCGAGTGTGCCGATGTGCAGGCGCAGCATCACGGTCGGAAACTGCGCCTCGAACGCCTTCAGCACCCGCACCAGCACCGGTGAGGGCAGCGCCGCGTCGACCGACAGCGCCACCTCGGCCTCCAGTCCCTGATGGTGGCCGTCGACGCGCGAGCGGATGCGCTGCAGCACACCGGTCATGCGCCGCGCATCCTCCAGCATCGCCCGGCCGATCTCGGTCAGTTGCGGCTCGCGCGTGCCCTCGCGCTCGAACAGTTTCAGCCCGAGCTGCGCTTCGAGATTGGCGATGCCGTAGCTGATGACGGACTGCGCCCGGTTGAGCTTGCGGCCGGCGGCCGAGAAACTGCCGGTTTCGGCGACCGTCACAAAAATCTGAAGCTGGTCGAGTGTCGGATTGGGCTGCATTGCCATATCCAATTTATAGATGGGTCATATAGAAAATATACCAGTTTTTCGAATGGATCGATAGTCCCATATGTGGCGGGACAATTCATTCCAACCCTGGAGAGCCCCATGTCCATCCTTCTTGTCACCTCGAGCCCGCGCGGCGCTGCCTCGCACTCGACCCGCATCGCCACAGAATTCGCCGAGAAGCTCATCGCCGCCGATCCTTCGAACACGCTGGTCGTGCGCGACCTCGTCGCCAACCCGCTGCCGCACATCGACGTCGACTACTCGACCGGCATCTATACGCCGGCTGAATCCCGCACCCCGCGCCAGGCCGAAGTCGTCGGCGTTTCCGACGCCGTGCTGGAAGAACTGTTTGCCGCCGACACGGTGATCCTCGCCACCGGCTTCATCAACTTCAACATCTCCTCGACGCTGAAGTCCTGGGTCGATCACGTCGCCCGCTCCGGCAAGAGCTTTTCCTATGGCGAGAACGGCCCCAAGGGCCTCGTCACCGGCAAGAAGGTCTATATCGTGCTGGCCTCCGGCGGCATCTATTCCGAAGGTGCGGCCGTGCAGTTCGATCACGCCATCCCTTACCTGCGCAGCGTGCTCGGCTTCATCGGCATGACCGACGTCGACGTCATCCGCATCGAAGGCGTCGCCATGGGTGCCGACGCAGTGACGGCGGCTCTCGCCAAGGCAACCACCAAGGTCGACGCCGTGGTGGCGGCGACTGCCGGCGAGCATGTCGCCGCGGCAGCGTAAGCCACCCCGTTACCCATAGTTCGAAATCAAAAGGCAGGCACCAGCACGGCGCCTGCCTTTTTGATGTCAGAACGCCAGCAAGGGTGTGTTGAGATTCAGGTCAGGTCGAGAATGGTGGTTTCCCAGAACCGGAACGGAGCGTACTTTGGGCACGTGAGTACCGGAAGCGCAGGAAACCATCGTTCGCAGGCCGGCATCACCTGAATATCGACATACCCTACCCGAACATCCTCTCGCCCTGCTCGTCGACCAGCTGGATGCCCTTCTTGATCGAGATGTCGATGGCGTCGTCGAGCCCGGCGAAGCGGTCGGCGCGGATGAATTTGTGTTCCTTCAACACGCCGTCGACTTCCTTCGAAACCACGCCGCAGGTCTGGTACTGGCCTTCGGCCTTGTAGGGCGTGGCGCTGATCAGGAAGCCCTTGTGCTCGACCTGCTTTGCCGGCGCGGCGCTCTTTGGCTCGCCTGCATCACCGCCGCCACCGCCGAAAAGTCGTTTCAGAAAAGACATGGTTCAAATCTCCACTTTCGCCCCGGCGCCAAGGCATCGCCGGCGCCGACCGTCACGATTCACGACGGTGCTGTCTCAGCATGATCGAATGTCCCGCCGCGTTCCAGTCCCTTGATGAAGACGGCGACCAGCAGCTCGACCTGCTCCCAGGTTTCATCGGCCTGCCGTCCTGCGGAATTGGCTGCATAGCCGCTGGTCACGATGCCATGCACGCTTGACCACAAGGTTCGGGCGGCGATCCGCAGCCGGGTCTCGTCGAGGCCGAAGCGGCCATCGGCAAGCACCTTGGCGATGATCTGCAGCAAGGCGCTGAGCCGCGCCTCGTAGGCATCCGGCTCCGCATGCGGCAGCTGACGACGATTGAAGGCGAGCAAGGCCGGCCAACTCGCCGGATGCGCCGCGACGAACCCGGCATAGGCGCGCGCCAGCGCCAGCAGGCGTTGGCGCGTATCGGTCACGCCGGCTTCCTGCAGCTCGGCCATTGCAGCGGCGCCGGCCTCGCCCAGCCGACCGAGCAGCCGCATGTTCACCGCGCGGTGTAGATCGTCGATGTCGCGGAACAGATTGTAGATGGAGCCGACGGCGATCCCGGCCTGCGTGGCGATGGTCCTGGCTTTCAGGTTCTCCGCCCCGCCCGCCTCGATCAGATCTTCGGCGATGGCGATGACACGCTCGCTCATCTCTTCCTTGTCCAGTGCCAAACCTGCTCTCCGTAAATCCTGTCAACCCGCGCGCGACGGCGGCAAGGCTGCCCGTGTTTACCATGATCCAGCGCTCATGAACAGCGTTCAAAATTCTTCTTGAACACAGTTCATTTTCTGCTACAGTGCATTAGTGAACAACGTTCATAACCGGAGGAACAAACAAATGCTCAGTCTTATCAGGACATTGCTGGACGGCGCCAGCGCCAAGGCCGAGGACCGGCTGAAGGACCAGTTCGCTGTCGATCTTCTCGCCCAGCGCATCCGCGATGCCGAAGCCGGCCTCGCTTCCGCCAAGCAGACACTCGCCTCGCTGATCGTGCGTCAGCGCGCCGAACAGGCCAGCCTCGACCAACTCGACCGCCGCATCGCCGATCTGGAGGAGCGCACCCGCAGCGCCCTTGCCGCCACCAACGAGCCCCTCGCCCGCGATGGCGCCGGCGCCATCGCCGAGCTGGAGAACGAACGCGAGGTCCGCCGTGCCACCGTGCGCAGCCTGGTGGAAAAGACCTTGCGTATGCGCATGTCGCTGGAACAGGCGCACCGGCGCATCGTCGACCTCAACCAGGGCATGATCTCGGCCCGCGCCATAGACGCGGAACAGAAGGCGCAGCGCCGGCTGAACCGGTCCATCGGCCGGACGGCGAGCCTCAACGAGGCCGAGGCGCTGCTGGCCCGCATCAGGGAGCGCAGCGATCCGTTCGAAGAGGCAAGCATTCTGGACGAGATCGATGCAGGTCTCAGCCAGGAAGCCATTCGCGGCAGGCTGGAGGACGCCGGCCACGGCTCCTCGACCAAGGTGCGGGCACAAGATGTGCTCGACCGTCTGAAATCCACCCACTGATCCACCAAAGCCGATTCCTCACCAATCCCGATTCTTCACCAACCAAACGGAGAAAGACTATGAACGCCAATCAGACCTACATCATGTTCAACAGCATCTCGGTCGGCGCCGCCTACTTCATGCTCGGCCTGTCGCTGTGGCTGGCCCCGGTCGACCTGTCGACCAAAGGCTACTGGGGCATGGGCATCCTGCTCCTCACTGGCAGCCTCGTGAACCTGGTCAAGTACCGCATGGACGAACGCCTTTCGGCCGAAATGACCGCCAAGATCGAAAAGGCGCGCAATGAAAAGCTGATCAGCGAGTATGTCGGCAAGGAATGATGCCTGCCGCACATTCCTGAACTCACCAGACCAAATGAAAAAGCCCGGATCTCTCCGGGCTTTTTTCGCTTGCGGCGATGGAGAAGCTAACGCCTTCAGCGGCGCGACAGCGCCTCGAGAGCTTCGGCGGCATCTTGCAGGATGCTCATCGCCTGGGCCTGCGTGTCTTCAGGCGCATCGACGATGTCGCTGAGCGCGGCGCGCAGCCTGTGGCGTACGGCGCGGAACGCATCGCGCTTTTCGTGGCGCCCACGCCGGCCGCCCTCCTCGCCGTCGTCGTTCCAGCCGAACCAGTCGCGCGCCTTGGCCATCTTGCGACCGAAGCGCTCGAGATGGTCGAGCACATGGTCGATCATCTCGCGGTTTTCCTCGAGATGCGCCTGACCCGCCTCGGTGATCGAAAACACCTTCTTGTTGCCTTCCGCCGAGGAGGTGGCATAGCCGGCCTCTTCCAGGAAGGTCAGCGTCGGATAGACCACGCCCGGGCTCGGGCTGTAGACGCCGCTGGTACGCTCTTCCAGCGCCTTGATGATGTCGTAGCCATGGCGCGGCGCCTCGGCCAGCAGCGACAGCGTGATCAGCTTGAGGTCGCCGTCGGCCAGCATGCGCCCGGCGCGGAACACGTCGCCCGGCCCGCCGCGGCCGCCGCCCCTCATGCCGTGCCCGAACGGACCGAAACCGCCGCCGCGGCCGCCGAACTTGCCGGCCATATGCATGAAAGCCCGCAACGGGTGCTCGCCGAAATGATGATGTCTGTGCATGGATTGCTCCTTGAGTTATGTCTTACGATATATCTTAATTAGGCATCAGCGCCGATCGAGTCAAGATATATCTTACGATGTATCTGAAGATGGCGCCAGCCGGATTGAAGTCGAGGGTGCGCGCTACGAATGCCGGGCTGGGCTTGCAAACAACGCGCCGGCTACCAGCGGCCCTTGCGCCGGTTCCAGGCATAAAGAAGATCGGCGAAAAGATCATAGGCGAAACGCGTCAGCGGCAGGAGAAGCGGATTGCCGAACAGAGCCGCCAGCCAGCCCTCGCCCGGCGTCGCCTTCCAGACGGCAATCGCGACATCGGCACCGACCAGCAATCTGCCGTCGGCGTCGGTGGCATGCAGACGGCGGCGGATATCTTCCAACGAGGCGCCGTATCCGGCGAGCGCCGCCGGCTCGAGATTGATGTCGCGGAATTCGATCCGACCGGCCTTGACCGTCTCGATCAGCCGCCGTTTCTGCCTGCTGATGCCGGCATCGCAGACCGGGCAGCGTGTGTTGTACCAGATGGTCAGCATGGCTCCGGCATTCGGTTGGTAACGCAGCCCGAAGGACCACGGACGATCGGGCGCCGTCAAGACGGCGCCCGCGTGGGCTGCGGCGAACGAAAATGATCCGGGCTTAAAATCCGAGCCCTATCCGAGCGAGGAGATGATCTCGCGATAGGCGAATTCCGGGAAGGCCTTCAGCGTCCGTGTCTTGACGTTGCCGCCGGTCGCCAGCATCAGCGCGAAACGAGCGAGCACCGCGTCATCGGGGGCTTCGACAATCGCCACCATGTCACATTCGCCCATGGTGAGATAAAACGCCTTGAACGATCCGCCCATGTCCCCCAAGAGCTTCTTGGCGGCGTCCAGCCGCTTCGGCGAGTCGCGCACATTCTTTGCGCCCTGCTCGGTCCAGTTGATAAGCACGATGTAAGTCGTCATGGCACACCTCCGTCCGGGCCACGGAGCACGGCGGCAGGTCGTGACCTCCGCCGGGGCGGGCATCCGGGTTATCGCCCAGAACATGCATCCGACCTGGGAAGTATCCTCCCGACGGAGATGGGCGACAAGAGCCGTCACGCCAGCAACAAAGGGCGCCATCGGCGCCCTTCGAAAATTGTCTGTTGCTGTTGGTGTCAGCTATCCAGGAAGCTGCGCAGCTTCCGGCTCCGGCTCGGGTGCTTGAGCTTGCGCAGCGCCTTGGCTTCGATCTGGCGGATACGCTCGCGGGTGACCGAGAATTGCTGGCCAACCTCTTCCAGCGTATGGTCGGTGTTCATGCCGATGCCGAAGCGCATGCGCAGCACGCGCTCCTCGCGCGGCGTCAGCGAGGCCAGCACGCGCGTCGTCGTCTCGCGCAGATTGGCCTGGATCGCCGCGTCGATCGGCAGGATTGCCATCTTGTCCTCGATGAAGTCACCGAGATGCGAATCCTCCTCGTCGCCGACCGGCGTTTCGAGCGAGATCGGCTCCTTGGCGATCTTCAGCACCTTGCGCACTTTTTCGAGCGGCATGGCGAGCTTTTCGGCCAGTTCCTCCGGCGTCGGCTCGCGGCCGATCTCGTGCAGCATCTGGCGCGAGGTGCGCACGATCTTGTTGATCGTCTCGATCATGTGCACCGGAATGCGGATGGTGCGCGCCTGGTCGGCGATAGAACGGGTGATCGCCTGCCGGATCCACCACGTCGCATAGGTCGAGAACTTGTAGCCGCGGCGATACTCGAATTTGTCGACCGCCTTCATCAGGCCGATATTGCCTTCCTGGATCAGGTCGAGGAACTGCAGGCCGCGATTGGTGTACTTCTTGGCGATGGAGATGACGAGGCGCAGATTGGCCTCGACCATTTCCTTCTTGGCGATCGCCGCTTCACGCTCGCCCTTCTGCACCTGGTTGACGATCTTGCGGAATTCCAGGATCGAGATCGCCGTTTCGGTGGCCAGATGCTGGATCTCGGCGCGCAGGTCGCGGATCGCGTCCTTCTCGTTCTTGGTGAATTCCTTCCAGCCGCGCGACGTCAGATTGGCGATCGAGCGCGTCCAGTTCGGATCGAGCTCCGAGCCCTGATACTCCTTGAGGAACTCCTCGCGGCGCACGCCATAGCTTTCGGCCAGGCGCAAAAGCTTGCCTTCGTTCTGCACCAGGCGCTTGTTGATGTCGTAGAGCTGCTCGACCAGCGCCTCGATGCGCGCCGTGTTGAGCGACAGCGACTTCACCGCCTTGATCAGCTGGTCCTTCAGCTCCTTCAGCCGGCGGTCCTGGCTGGGCGACAGCGTGCCGGCGGCGGCCAGCCGGTTCTCGACCTGCTGGTCCTGCAGCTTTCTGAGCTTCTTGTAGGTGTCGGCGATAACGTCGAGCGTCTCCATCACCTGCGGGCGCAGTTCCGCTTCCATCGCCGCCAGCGACAGGCTGGCCTCGTCCTCGTCTTCCTCGTCGTCATCCGTCAGCCCGCGGGTGTCGCCGCCGACATTGGTGATGTCTTCTTCCTCGTCGCGCGATGCGCGGCGCGGCTTGTCTTCGACCTTGGGGGCTTCCTCGATGCGCTCGACCACCGGCGCCTGCTTGGCCTCCGGCCCGGCATACGTCGCCTCGAGGTCGATGATCTCGCGCAGCAGGATCTTCGCTTCGTTGAGCTCGTCGCGCCAGATGATGATGGCCTGGAAGGTCAGCGGGCTTTCGCACAGGCCCGCGATCATCGTCTCGCGGCCGGCCTCGATGCGCTTGGCGATGGCGATTTCGCCCTCGCGCGACAACAGCTCCACCGAGCCCATCTCGCGCAGATACATGCGGACCGGATCGTCGGTGCGATCGGTCGGCTCCTTCTTGGTGGTGGTCGCGGCGACAGCGGTACCGGTCTGCTCGGCCAGTTCGTTGGCGTCTTCCTCGGCGTCTGCCGCGGTGTCGCCAGTCTCGGCTTCCTCGCCCTGCTCGTCGTCCTCGACGACATTGATGCCCATGTCGGACAACATCGCCATCGTGTCCTCGATCTGCTCGGAGGTCACTTCCTCCGAGGGCAGCACCGAGTTCAACTCATCCATGGTGACATAGCCGCGCTTCTTGGCGGCTTTGATCATCTTCTTGACAGCATCGTCGGAAAGGTCGAGCAGCGGGCCATCGGTGGCGCCTTCACGTTCGGTCTCGACCTCTTCCTTTTCCTTTGTCGCCATTCTTTATCGTCTCCAAGCGGCTCTGTATCGAAACCGCGTAAGCTGCCGCGCCGGTCAAATCGGATGCGCTCGCTTCAAACGCACGTCACCGGGCAAGTAACCGCATCTCTCGTTAAGTCCAGATTAACCCTGGTATCTGTGGCAGGCCTGCCGCCTGTCCAGTGACCAGTACCTCACATCGCTCATTTCCCGTCGACGCCGGGCACGGGTTAACGTTTCGAATCGTCCTGATTCCGCCATTCTGCCAGAAGGTCAAGCGCCTCTCGCATGATTCGCATGAAAAAAGCGAATCAATTACCCGACTTAGGGGCGTCTAAACGACGCGCGGCACATTCCCACTTCATTCTTGGCGCAGGATTCCACCTATACGCGACCAGCCCTGCCCGAGGACACGCCGAACCCTTCGATCAGCGCTTCCGTTGCCTGCACATCGTTGAATTGCGCCTGAATCTCGACCAGATGCCGGAAGTTTTCGTCCGACGGATCCTGATCGAGCGCTGCCTGCGCCTGTTTCAGCTCCCTATGTAAGGTGCGCGCGCTGCGCTGCAAGTGCAGTGCCTGGTTGAAGGCGTCGCGGGCATCCTCAAGGGCGGCGGTTTCCAGCGCCGGCCATTGCCGCGCGCGCTTGATCAGCGCCACTGCGCGCTCCCAGATGTCGCCGCAGCCGGCCCGTTCGACCGTCGCGATAACCGCGCCGCGATCATTGGCCATGTCATGCGCCATCGCATCGAGGATGGCGGCGTGCAGCCGCTTCAGGTCGGTGTTGGCGAGATCGAGGAATTCGACATAGGCAAAGTTCTCGTCGATCAGCGCCGGATGGTTGATCAGCGCCACGATGATCGTCGCCTCGCGCACCGACATGCCCTCGGCGCCGCGCTTGACCAGCGCCGAACGTCCGAGGCTTTCGGTGATCGCGGTGCGTCCGCCGGCGTTGCCGCCCCGCGCGAACTGCCCGCCCGGCCCCGCACCCTTGCCGCGCTCGCCGGGCCGGCCGCCCTGATGACCTTGCCGGGCGCCGCGCTGGGCACCGAAGAAGCTTAGCACCCGCTCGCGCATTTCCTGTTGGTAGTGATATCGCAGGCTTTCGTCGCGGATGCGGCTGGTCAGCTCGCGCAGCGTCTTTTCCAATTCCGCCCGCCGTTCCGGCGTGTCGAAGACGCCGCCTGACGTCTCGCGCATCCACAGCAGATCGGCGAGCGGCCGCGCTTCCGCGAGCACGACGCGGAAGGCGTCCGCACCATCGGCCTTGACCAGATCGTCGGGATCCTTGCCTTCGGGCAGCAGCGCAAAACGCGCCGAGCGTCCCGGCTGGACCGCCGGCAGCGCCAGATCGGCGGCGCGCCACGCCGCCTTCAGCCCAGCCTGGTCACCGTCGAAGCATAAGATTGGCTCGCCGGCCATGCGCCACAACAGCTCGAGCTGGTTCTCGGTAAGCGCGGTGCCGAGCGGCGCCACGACGTTTTCGAAGCCGGCCTGCGCCAACGCGATCACGTCCATATAGCCTTCGACGGCAATGACCGTGCCGCCCTTGGCCAATGCCTTTCGGGCGCGGGCGAAATTGTAGAGCACATTGCCCTTGTGGAAGAGCTCCGTGTCGGGCGAATTCATGTATTTGGCCAGCGCATCGGGCGCCAGCGCCCGCCCGCCAAAGGCGATGATCTTGCCTCTGGAGTCGGGGATCGGGAACATGATGCGGTCGCGGAACCAGTCATAGGAGACCGGGATGTCGTCGCCATGGCGTACCAGCCCGCAGGCCTCGATATCGGCTTTTGGAACGCCCCTGGCGGCAAGATGCTCCTTCAGCGCGTTGCGGCTGTCCGGCGCATAGCCGAGGCGGAACGATTGCTGCGTCGCCGATGTCAGTCCGCGCTCACGCAGATAGGCGCGCGCCTTTGCGCCTTCCGGTCCCTGCAGCCGCTCCTGGAAGAAGGTGGTCGCCATCTCCATAACGTCGGTCAGGCTGGCGCGTTCCTTTTCGCGCCGTTCCTCCTGTTCGTCGCGCACCGGCATCGGCACGCCGGCCATGTCGGCGATCTTCTCGACCGCTTCGGGAAAACTCATCCCGTCGAGCTCGGTCAGGAACTTGAAGTGATCGCCCGACACCGAACAGCCGAAACAATGGTAGCGACCCTTCTTGTCCTCGCAGTGGAAGGACGGGCTCTTCTCGCCATGGAATGGGCAGCAAGCCCAATAGTCGCCACGCGGCGCGTTGGTCTTCTTCCGGTCCCACGCGACACGCTGGCCGATCACCGATGAAATCGGCACGCGGTCGCGGATCTCGTCGAGGAAGGCGGGCGGAAAGCGCATCAGGGAAACTCTTTTCCGTCCATATAATCACGCTTGCTAGACCCGACGACTCCTAATGCCGGCCGTACCCGGTTTTCACAGGGCAAAAAAGAAGGCGGCCCTGCCGGCCGCCTTCCTGCGGTACAATTCGAGATAGATCAGTGGGCGGCGATGGCGCCGAAGACGATGCCCGACAGGATACTGACCAGCACATAGTCGTTGCCGACGCGGATCCACTCCTGGCCGGGGCCTGGACGACGCAGGCCATAGCGGCCGTAGTCGCGGATCGCCTGGTGGCGCTTCCAGCTCGAATATCTCTGGCCGTTGCGCCAATGGTTGCGCTTCACCACAACGACCTTCTTCCTCACCACGACCTTCTTTTTCACGACATGCCTGTCGGGCTTCTGCCAGTCGACCTGGCTGTAGTTCGACTGCGGCGCGACGGGCGCGTTGAGCGGCGCGGCCTGGCCCGAGAAGGACGTGGCGGCCAGCATCGAGGCGGCGACAGCGGAAAGAACGAGACGTTTCATGACAGGTGCTCCTTGGTTGTCGATACCCAAGCAATAGGGCGTCAAGGATGAACCGAAACTGAACGCCAAGATTACGTTTCTGTAATGATTTCCAATATTTAGATGATCTAATTCAACGTCACTCTTAGACTTGGTTGGAAACGGATGCAGGAGTCGGGCGGCATCGCTGTCCTGGCGCCGGCTGGCCATGCAACCAATCTGTCGTCCATCCATTTCCGACACGCCCTGTCGCGCGCCAGCAGCCGGCCAAGTCAGGCAAAATTTATTATCCGGCTAAAAGCAATGAGAGTATGCTCGACCCTTACAATGCCCATGATTCGCGCCCTTCTTGACCTCTTCGACGGCATGGCCCCCGCGCCCCGCGCGTCTCTTGAATTGCGAGCCCAGGCATGAGCGGTTCGGTCGTCCTTTTGCACCTTGCCGGCGCGGTGGCGCTGATGCTGTTTGCCACCCGCCTGGTCAAGACGGGTGTCGAGCGCGCCTATGGCGACGTGCTGCGCCACCGGCTGCGCGCCACCATGCGCAATCCGCTGATGGCGGTGCTGGCCGGCTGCGGCCTGTCGATCGCTCTGCAGAGCTCCACCGCCGTCACGCTGCTGGTCGGCTCCTTCGCCGGCGCCGGCATCGTGTCCGGCATGTCCGGCCAATTGGCAGTGCGCGGCGCCGAGATCGGCTCGGCGCTGGTGGTCAAGCTGCTGACCTTCGACCTGTCGCTGCTGGTGCCGGTCTGCCTTGTCGCCGGCACCGTCATGTTCATGGCCACCGAGCGGCGCGACTGGCGCCAGTTCGGCCGCATCCTGATCGGCATCGGCCTGCTGATCCTGTCGCTGGAAATGATCGGCCAGGCATCGGAACCGCTGCGCCAGAGCACGCTGATGCCGGTCATCGTCAACTACTTCGCCGGCGATCCGGTCACCGCCTATCTTCTGGCGGCATTGATCACCTGGCTGTTCCATTCCTCGATCGCCGCCGTGCTGTTGATGGTCACGCTGGCCGGCCGTGGCTTCATCCCGCCCGAGCTTGGCATCGTGCTGGTGCTCGGCGTCAATCTCGGCTCCTCGATCATTGCGCCGCTGCTGACCCGCAATGCCGAGCCCGGCGTGCGCGTCGTGCCGATCGGCAATCTCCTGATGCGCGGCATGGGCTCGCTGGTCATGCTGATCCTGTTCCTGACCTTCAAGCCGCCTGTCGCCTTCCTCGGCGCCAGCGTGCCCGACCAGATCGTCCACGCCCACATCCTGTTCAACGTTCTGATCCTGCTCGCCGGCCTGCCATTGGCCGGTCTCGTCTACCGCGCTTCGGAGAAGATCGTGGCGCTCGGCACCAAGTCGGAGCCGGCCGCGCTCGACGTCATCGAACTGTCCGCTCTGAACGAAAGCGCTCTCGATACCCCGAGCCAGGCGCTGGCCAATGCCACACGCGAGGTGGTGCGGGTCTGCGAGACGGTCGAGATCATGCTGAAGCGCATCATCGAGCTCTACGAGAGTGCCGACGCCGACAAGATCAAGGCGCTGGCGGCACTCGACGATCGAGTCGACAAGAAGCATGCGGCGATAAAACTCTATCTGGCCAAGGTCACCAAGAACCCGCTCTCCGAAGACGAGGCGCTGCGCTGCCAGGAACTGATCGGTGCCTGCGTCAAGCTGGAGCAGGTCGGCGACATCATCGTGCGCAACATGCTGGTGCATGTCAGGAAGAAGCTCGAGCGCGGTCTGGAGTTCACGCATGAAGGCTGGCGCGAACTTTGTGCCTTCCACGCCTCGGTGCTCGCCAATGCCAGGCTTGCCTTCAACGTGCTGGTGTCGCGCGATGCCGAGACAGCGCGCCAGCTTGTGCTGGAAAAGGACCGCCTGCGCGACCGCGAGAAGGAAACCAGCGCCAGCCATTTCCTGCGGCTGCGCGACGGCACCGCCAAGAGCGTCGAGACCAGTTCCATCCACCTCGACACCATCCGCGACCTCAAGCAGATCAACTCGTTGCTGGCGTCCATGGCCTACCCGGTGCTGGAGGAACGCGGCCTGCTCGGTGGCTCGCGGCTGAAGGCCGGATAGCGAGCCGGAAAATTGCGGCCGCGACACCCAACTTGGGAACAAGGTTCCGCCATCGGTGCCAGAGCGGAAAATTAGTCTTTGCTCCTCCAGCCATCCGTCGGCTAAGCATCGGACCAGGTCCATCGGGAGGATAGGTTTGGATACCCATTCGCGCAGCTTCGCCAAGGCGCTTTCGTGGCGCGCAACCGGCACCATCGATACGATGATCATCTCGCTCGTAATCACCGGCAGCATCAAGCTTGCCGCGGCCATCGGCGCGACCGAGGTTGTCACCAAGTCGCTGCTTTATTATCTTCACGAGCGGGCGTGGCTGAAAATTCCCTACGGAAGGAAGACCGCTTCCTAGCCCTTGCTGATCAAGAAAAGCTAAAGCGGCGTCGACAATTTCTGCATTGCCGGCAGCGTCTATCCGTGGTTTGAGGCCAACTCATCTTGGGATCGCTTGCTGCGCCATGCTTCCTCTATTCGCCCTGTTCATTGCCGCCTTCGCCTTCGGCACCACGGAATTCGTCATTGCCGGCGTGCTGCCGCAGGTCGCCGACGGCTTGAGCGTGTCCATTCCCACCTCGGGCTACCTCGTCTCGGGCTACGCCTGCGGCATAGCGATTGGCGGCCCACTGCTGACGCTCGCCACCAAGAGCTTTTCCCGCAAAGCCCTGTTGTTCGGCCTTTCGACAGCTTTCACCATCGGCCAGGCAGCCTGCGCGCTGGCGCCCGACTTTGCCTCCATGCTGCTTTTGCGCATTGCGGTCGCCGTGGCGCATGGCGCCTATTTCGGTGTCGCCATGGTGGTCGCGGTCGGCCTTGTCCCCGAGGACAAGCGCGGCATGGCCGTGGCGGTCATCCTGTCCGGCCTCACCGTCTCCAACGTCATCGGCGTGCCGGCCGGCACGGCAATCGGCACTCTGTGGGGCTGGCGCGCCACCTTCTGGGTGATGTGCGCTCTTGGGGTAGTGGCGACCTTGGCCATGCTGGCGCTTTTGCCGCGCACGGCAGGCGCATCGAACCAGCAGGCAGGCTTTGCCCGCGAGGTGCGCGTGCTGGCACGCCAGCAGGTCTGGACCTCGCTCATCCTGATGCTGATGCTGATGATCGGCCAGTTCACCCTGTTCACCTACATCACCCCGACGTTGCTTGAAGTTACCGGCCTCGACAAGAACCTGGTGCCCTGGGTGCTTCTGCTCAATGGCGTCGGCGCCACGATCGGCGTCTTCGTCGGCGGCAAGCTCTCCGACTGGAAGCTGATGCCGTCGCTCATCACCTTGCTCTGTCTACAGGCGGTCACGCTTGCGGCGATCTATGTCGTCAGCCCCTATCCCCTGCCGATGATCGTTGCGATCGTCGTCTGGGGCGGCCTCAACTTCTCCATCGGCACACCGATCCAGACCCGCATCCTGGCCTGGACGGCGGATGCATCGAACCTCGCCTCCTCTCTCATCCCCTCCGGCTTCAATGTTGGCATTGCGCTCGCCGCGTCGCTCGGCGCCGCCATGCTCAACGCCGGTTACGGCTATCGCACCTTGCCGGTGGTTGGCGCCATGGCCATGCTGGTGGCAGTGGCGGTGGCACTTGCCTCCTATGTCTGGGAAGGACGCAGCCGGGCAACGCCGCCGCTGCCGGCCGCCGCCGAATAGCGCAGCTTACAAATCAATCCGGAACCGCAAACTCTCCGCCCCGCCATAGGCGGCATCCTCGAAGAAGCGGCCGACGAGCTTGCCGCCATTGGCCAGGATCACCTTGTGCGACGCCGGATTGTGCGGCTTGGCGGTGATTTCCACATAAGGCAGGCCGACCGCCCTCGCCTGGTCCAGCATCAGCCGTACCGCTTCGGTCGCATAGCCGCGCCCGCGCTTCCACGGCACCACGGCATAGCCGATATGACCAAGCACATGCGGCGGCAGCACCGCTGTGCCGGGCTGCCAGCGAAAGCCGATCGATCCGGCGGCTTCACCATCCCAGATCCAGCGCCGGAAACCCGGCAGGCGCGGCACCTTCCTGCCGTCGGGCAGAGTGATCGGCGGCCCCTTGCCCCCGGGATCATCGAGGTCGGCGAGGAAGGCCACAGGATCCTGCTCGATGGCCGCAAGCTGCTCGCGCGTGGCTTCCTCAAGCCGCACATTGTCCGGCGACCAGCCGCGCTCAAGTGCGGCCTTGTAGGACGGCAGATGCTCGAGCGCGGGTTTGACGATTTCGATCATGATCTGTTGCTCCAGGCCCTTGAACCCTAGGGGCCATTGCAGCGCTCATTGCCGGGAAGACATTGCCGCCTCGAACCGGATTTCACCCTTGTTCAGGAAACATGTCTTGTCGAACAGCGTCAGATCCAATGGGTTCGGCAGCCGGACATCGCCGGTATCGGGAAACGGCTTCTTCGACGCATCGTATGATCGATCGATCTGCGAGATAAAGACCAGCACCAGTCCCCTGTCGCGCGCAAAGGATCGCAGCATAGGAACCTGGACCGCCAGCTCAGGGTTCTCCCGCTTCTGGTCGAGCAGTTGCAGGTAGTCGATAACCACCAGCGTCCCGCGCGGCGCCGACCCCAACCTTCCGATGATGTAGTCGGCGCATATCGCATCCGAATTGTCGAATTCGAACACGCCATTGAAATGCGCCGGCTCTACCCCGATGGCGCGAAACCGATCCAGGACATCTGCTGGCGTATATTCCAGCGTGAAGAAAACACCCCGATTGCCGGACCTCATGGCTTCCACCGCGAGCTCGAGGCTCATCAGGGTTTTGCCGTGGCCCGGCCGGGCGCCAACCAGAACCAGATCGCCGGGCATCAGCCGCGCGAACAATTTGCCGGCAGGCGTTGTCGCGGATGCCTTGGCCAAAAGCAGGCCCCAGCCGGCGAAGCCTTCTTGTGCCGCGACACGGTCGAGCGCCTCGTGAAGGGGGAGGTTTTCTTTGCGGGATAAAAGTCTGGCCTGACGTTTCAGGGAGTAGATAGGCGCTGACAGCCTCATCGAAAAACCTCCTATTACGAGCAGTCTTCGCAATCCCTCCTTATGCCTGGTGCTCGAACAGTCGGTTCGGTGATCAAAGGGCCCCGCATGAACAATACTTTCCCGATGGAGGGAGGAGGCGTGGGCGCGCCAGAATCAGATCATAGCCGAATCCCTGCAGATCGAAAACGCCTCGCACACCCTGAAAGCTGGCTGCCAAAATCCCTACTGAAGCAGGCCTTTGACGATGCCGCTCGCTTTGCCGAAATCCATCTGGCCGGCGTATTTTTGCTTGAGCGCGGCAATCACCTTGCCCATGTCCTTCTGGCTGGCAGCCCCCGTCGCCACGATCGCTTCGCGCGCCGCGGCCGTCACTGCGGCATCGTCCAACTGCGTCGGCAGGAAGCCGCGGATGATCTCCATCTCGCCGCGCTCCTGCGCGGCAAGCTCGGGCCGCTTGCCGTCCTCGAAGGCCTTGGCCGATTCTTCGCGCTGCTTCACCATCTTGGCCAGGATCTGCAGGATCTCTTCGTCGCTCGCCGGCTCCTTGGCCGAACCGCGATTGGCGATGTCGCGGTCGTGGATGGCGGCCTGGATCAGCCGCAGCGTCGGCAGCCGGTGCTTGTCCTGCGCCTTCATCGCGCTCTTGAGGGATTCGGCGATTTTGCCACGCATGATGCTCTTCTCCTTCGATCGGCGCGGACCATAACCCCGCCGAAAGCACAAGGCAAATCCCGAAGAAGCGAGCAAACCACTGATATTGTTAGACGAAATAAATCGATGCCGGTCACTGGCTGTATCATTGACCGTTCTGGCGCCTTCCCCTATGTACTCGGCCTTGCATAAGACAATGAATTGATGCGCGGAGGCTCGAGAAATCGCTGCCGCGCCGTTTGCTGCACAGGACAATCCGCAAGCAGCCTTTAGGAGTGCCGCCATGGCGACGATGACCGCCGCGTCTACCCCCGCTTGGGCCACCGAGAAGCCGACCGCCCTTTTGGTGCTGGCCGACGGCACCGTCATCGAGGGCCGCGGCCTGGGCACCACGGGTTCCGCCGTCGCCGAGGTCTGCTTCAACACGGCGCTGACCGGTTACCAGGAAATCCTCACCGACCCGTCCTATGCCGGCCAGATCGTCACCTTCACCTTCCCGCATATCGGCAATATCGGCACCAATGACGAGGACATCGAGGACCTCAATCCGGTTGCCCGCGCCGGCGCCGTCGGCGCCGTGTTCAAGGCCGATGTCACCAACCCGTCCAATTACCGCGCCGCAGGTGGTCTCGACCAGTGGCTGAAGAAGCGCGGCATCGTAGCCCTTTCGGGCATCGACACCCGCGCGCTCACTGCGCTGATCCGCGAGAAGGGCATGCCCAACGCCGTTATCGCGCACGCGCCCGACGGCGCCTTCGACCTCGACGATCTGAAGCGCCGCGCCGCCGCCTGGTCGGGCCTGATCGGGCTCGACCTCGCCAAGGAAGTCACGTCAGGCCAATCCTCGGTCTGGCGCGAGACGCCCTGGGTTTGGAACGAAGGTTTTGGCGAGCAGGCCGAGCCGTCGCTGCATGTCGTCGCCATCGACTACGGCGTCAAGCGCAACATCCTGCGCCTGCTTGCCGGTCTCGGCGCCAAAGTCACCGTGGTACCGGCAAAGACCGGCGCCGAAGAAATCCTCGCCATGCAGCCCGACGGCATCTTCCTCTCCAATGGCCCCGGCGACCCGGAAGCTACTGGCGACTACGCCGTGCCGGTGATCCGGGACCTGCTCAAGACCGACATCCCGGTGTTCGGCATCTGCCTCGGCCACCAGATGCTGGCGCTGGCGCTTGGCGGCAAGACCGCCAAGATGCATCAGGGCCATCACGGCGCCAACCATCCGGTCAAGGACCACACCACGGGCAAGGTCGAGATCGTCTCGATGAACCACGGCTTTGCCGTCGACGCCGACTCGCTGCCCGATGGCGTCGAGGAGACCCACGTCTCGCTGTTCGACGGCTCCAACTGCGGCATCGCGTTGACCGGCCGCCCCGTGTTCTCGGTGCAGCATCACCCCGAGGCCTCGCCCGGCCCGCAGGACTCGCACTATCTGTTCCGTCGCTTCGTCAACCTGATCCGCGAAAAGCACGGTGAGGAATTGCTGGCGGAGCGCGCTTAAAGCCGGACGCGCCGCCTTCATCTTCTCCGTGCTTCGCGAATCTCAAACCGCGTCGGTCACCGTCTCCTGCGCATGCATGCGCTCGACTTCGTTCGGCGTCGGCTTGGCCACTTTGGTGACGAAGACGACGAGTGCCAGCGTGAGGAAAACCGCGCCGAGCAGATAAGGCGCGCCACCGAAGGTCACCGGTGCGTTCGGCCCCGTGAACCAGGAAAAGATCCCCGTATAAAGCAGCGGCGTGATGATCGAGGTGATCGAGAAGATCGACGTCATAGCACCCTGGAGTTCGCCCTGCGCCGACGGCGGCACCTTGGCGGCGGCGAGGCTCCTGAGCGGCGGATCGGCCAACGCTTCGAGGCAGCCGGCGACGATCACCGCATAGATCATCCAGCCCTGCCATGCGAAGGCGTAGCCGAAGGCGCTGAGCGCGGTGAAGGTAAGGCCGATAACCGCCGTCCTCCATTCGCCAAGCCTGGGGATCACGCGCGGCAGGACCGTCGCCATGATGATCGCTCCGCACAGGCCGAAGGCGCCGAGCGAGAAGCCGATCTGCTGCTCGCTCCAGCCATAGCGGTAGTTGGAGACGAACGACCAGACCGCCGGATACATCATGTGGCCGAGCGTCATCAGGAAGAAGGCGAGGCCGATCCAACCGATGCCTTGGTAGTTGCGCATCTGCATGAGCGTGCCGACCGGGTTCGCGCGTTTCCACTCAAAGCGGCGGCGGTGCTTGTCGTCGAGCGTCTCCGGCAAGAAAAACAGCGCAATCATAAAGTTCACGAAAGCCAGCCCGGCGGCGAAATAGAACGGCACGCGCGGCCCGAACGTGCCGAGCAGCCCGCCCAGAACCGGTCCGATGACGAAGCCGACGCCGAAGGCGATGCCGAGCAGGCCGAAATTCTTGGCCCGGTTCTCATCGGTCGAGATGTCGGCGATGAAGGCGGAGGTCGTCGAATAGCTGGCGCCGGAAATGCCGGCCAGTACGCGCCCGATGAACAGCATCGGGTACGACCAGGCGACGGCGCAGATCAGATTGTCGATGGAAAACGTCAGCACGGAGGCAAGCAGGATCGGCCGACGCCCGAACCGATCGCTCAAGCCTCCCATGACGGGCGCGAAAACGAACTGCATCGCTGCATAGGCGAAGAACAGCCAGCCACCCTCGATCGCGGCCTCGCTGACGCCGACGCCGGTGAGCTCCTGCAGATAGGCCGGCAGTACCGGCATGATGATGCCGAAGCCGATGATGTCGAGCAGCAGAGTGGTAAAAACGAGCGCAAGGCCCCGCTTGGCGGTTTTGGGATCGATCATGATCGGTCAAGCTCCTCTGGCCGCCTCGGGGCAAAGGCGGACGCACTTTATAGGCGAGCGCCCAGCCGGGAACAATAAGGGAACAGGATGCTTCCATCCTGACATCCCCTGACGGCAATGCCGCCGTCAGATCAGCGAGGAAACCGGCCGCTTCAGATCGGGTTGTTGAAGGTATCGCAGTCTGAAAGCTTGCCGCTCTTGTAGCCGCGCGCCAGCCAGGTCTGCCGCTGCTGCGAGGTGCCGTGGTTGAAGCTTTCCGGCACGACATAGCCTTGCATCTTCTTTTGCAGCGTATCATCGCCGATCTGCCTGGCGGCGTTCAGCGCCGATTCCATGTCGCCCTGTTCGAGAATGCCCTTTTGCGCGGTGAAATGCGCCCAGACGCCGGCGAAGCAGTCGGCCTGGAGTTCAACCTGCATCGACATGTGGTTGGCCTCGGCCTCACCCATGCTCTGCCGCATCTGGTTGAACTTGGGCAGGATGCCGGTCAGGTTCTGCACATGGTGGCCGACTTCATGGGCGATCACATAGGCCCGAGCGAATTCACCAGAGGCGCCGAACTGCTGGTCGAGCTGCTGGAAGAACGTCATGTCGAGGTAGACCTTGTGGTCGCTGGGGCAATAGAACGGCCCGGCCGCCGACGAGGCAAAACCGCAGGCCGAGCGGATCTGGCTGCTGAACAGCACCAGTTTCGGATCCTCATAGGTCAGGCCCTCGGCCTGGAAGATGCCTTTCCAGGTGTCCTCGGTTTCGGCAAGCACGGTCGAAACGAACTGCTTCATCTCGTCGGAAGCGGGCGCTCCCGTGCCGCCACCCTGGTCGCCGCTGTTGTCGGTGATCTGGCCACCGCCGCCCGGCACACCGGTGTCGCCGCCGCCCAGTATCTGAGACGGATCGAAGCCGAAATACCATCCGGCAAGGACGACAAGGATGACAATGAAGATGCTCGAACCACCGCCGGCGCGTCCGCCGATCGGTATGCGGAACTGGCCGGGGCTGCCGCCGCCCAATCCACCACCGCCGCCACCGCTGCGCTGGTCCTCGACATTGTCACTCTGACGACGGCCTCTCCAGAGCATGGCAACTCCCCGCGATGCAAATTCCAAACGGTCAGGACGACATCCCGATGCCGGCCACACCCAACAAACAATTATCCCAATGGTTGCAGCAAGTCACAGCATTTTTCGCGCCGATGGAGCGCCGGCCTGGCGGCTTCGCCGCTCTGGCCGAGACGGCGCAAGGTCTGTAGCATGCCTCTTCGACAAGGGTTGCGAGGGGCACTTGCGGACGATTGGCCGGTTCCTGCTGTTGCTGGCGGCATTGATGGGTCCAGGCATCGGGACAGCCGGTGCCGTCACCCTCGATTCCAGCGTCGCCGTCACCGACCCCGAAACGCTGCAGGCGCTCGAGCGCAGCGGCTTGTCGATCAGCCCCTTGCTTGGTCCGGCGCTTGGGCTGACGCGCGACGTCGACAATCGCGGCCTGTTTTCGGTGCGCGCGCTGACCCCGGTCCGTAACGCCGTCAAACAGCAGATCGCCGACGAGCCCGGCAACAGCCCTGACCCTATGTAGCGGCATTGGCAAAGTCGAAGGACAGCAGCCAGAAATTCAACCCGAAATACATTGACGATGACGGCTCGACGCTGGACCTGACCGGAATCGTCAACCGCATGGATCGCGGCTATCTCGGTCACACCGAATGCGGCGAGATCCGCCTGATCTACCGCTTCCACTATTCGGTCGAGGAGAAGGCCGGACAGCGCATCTCGTCCCGCCTGCCTTTGACCATGAGCCTGGTCTTCAACGCCAAGCCCACGGCTGCCCCAGATCGCGCGTCGAAGGACCGGCCGCGCTCGACCAGTGTCTCGTGCGCGGATGTGGCAAAGCGCTGGCTGGCTGCCGGACAGAAGGACCTTGCGCCCGACCAGCTTGCGGCTTGGCTGCGCTCCGACGAAGGTCCGCTGGCCGGTACCATGCTCAATTCCTCGCAGATCATGCGGCTCGAACTCAACATGCAAGTGCTGCGCCTTTCGGCCTCGACCCGCCGCGATTTTGGCGGCCATGCCGAATACCTGCTCAAGATATTCAAATGGGATCCGGCCACGGCCACCTTCCAGGAATCGAAGATGGAGAACCAGATCGACAGGAAGGTGGTGCTTGCCGACAGGCAGGCATTCTCGAAATGGCTGCTCACCGACCGCAACATCTACGACCTCGATCGCGGCCGGCTGGTCATCGACGAGAAATTCCTGGCGACCAGCGCCGTCTCGGTGGCGCCGGGGGGCATGAGCCGCTCCCAGAACAACATCGCCCATGGGCTGCTCGACGACGATGCTGTCGAAAAGGCGTTGAAGGACTATCTCGCCAGGGGCAACCAGCTTCGCGCCGTAAAATCGGTGGCCGGCTTCAATTTGCTCCTCAACGAGATGACCTGCACCGGCTGCCACCAGACGCATGGCATCGCCGGGTTCCACTATACCGGCGCCGATCCGGCCAGCGAACCGCGCCGCAATGCCGTCTTCGTGCCGGGCTCCGCCGTCTTCTTCGCCGACCTGCCGCGCCGCCGCGCCATCGTCGAGGAGTTCGCCGCCGGCAGGCATCCTGATTTCAGCCGGGGCTTCGCCGCCCGTCCGGATCAGAAATACGCCGAAGCGCTGAAGGGCACCGACCTCTATGATGGCTGGGGCTCGATCTGCTATCGCGGCACGGATGCCATCTTCAAGGACTGGAGCTGTGGCGAAGGCCTGCGCTGCGCCGGCGTCCACGAAAGCGCCATCCATCCAGGCTTCGGCACCTGCGTCAGCGAAGCAGGGACCGCGGTCGGAGACCCCGTCGAATTCGGCGAGATAAAAATGTCGAAATGGGGCAACGACCAGTACTGCCGTCTGTCGCCGGCCACCGCGAAGGCCTGCGGTATCGACCCGGCCAGAGACAAGAAGCCGCTGGGTGAAGCTTGCAGGCTATGGCGCGGCGCGCCAGCGCTACGACAATCCCGAACAGAAGACCGGCGGCTTTCCAGGCGGCATGCTGCGCAAGGCAAGCTGTGAAAAGCTACCCGACGAAGCAACCTGCGGCCGGCTTGCCAAGACCGGCTTCAACGACTGCATCGGTTCCGGCAAGGATCACAAATTCTGCACCAGGGAATTCACCAAGACCGCCGGCCTGCGCGCCTGCGACAAGGCCCATCCCTGCCGCGAGGACTATATCTGCACCGCCGGCTATGACGATCTGGCCGAAGCAAAGCCTGGCAAGGGCACCTGCATCCCGCCCTATTTCATCTTCCAGTTCCGCGTCGACGGCCATCCGCGCAGTTGGGTGCAGGACACGCAGGACTGAAATGTGATTTGGCCGCGAGCGAACAGCCTTAGCTCTTCTGCTTGGTGCCGGCGCTCTTGCCGTCGGAACTTTTCGAGCGCTCCTCGAAGCGGGCGGCGCCCTTCTTCAGCGGCCGGCCGGTGTCGGCTTCGGTCTTGCGTTCGTTCTTTGCCGCGGCTTGCTTCAATCCTTTGGCAGCCTGCTTGCCTTTTGCGGTCGGTGCCTGTTCCACGCCCATGATGTCCTCCTCGCCGCGCCAATCGCGCGGCATGACATCAAACGCACCGGCGATATCTCTGTTCCGGCAGGTCGAAAAAGAGATCAGCGCGGCGCCGTCATCGCCTTGCGAAACGCCTCGAGCGTCTCGGCGCTGACATGGTGCTCGATGCCCTCGGCATCGATGCGCGCTGTTTCAGCGCTGACACCGAGCGAGCGCAGAAAAGCTTCCACGGTCTGATGGCGGATGCGGCTCTCTTCGGCAACCTTGCGGCCGGCCTCGGTCAGGAACACGCCGCGATAGGGTTTTCTGGAGACCAGTCCCTCGGTGCACAGCCTAGTGAGCATTTTGGCCACGGTCGGTTGGGCGACGCCCAGCCTGGCCGCGATATCGACCTGCCGCGCCTCGTTGCCATCCTCGATCAGGTCGGCGATCAGCTCGACATAGTCTTCGACGAGCGCGCTGCGGCGTGCTTCACGCGTCTGCCGAAACCCTTGCGAATGAACGTCGGCATCGGGAAGCGGCTTTTCGCGTCGAACCGGTCTGTTCCTCAGCGCCAATACGCGCTCCTCCTTGGCAGCTTGAAGTCTGAATCGGCTTCGCACTCATAGCACGGACCCGGATGGTCTGGCCGTTTATTTGCATTCCAGGGCAGGCGCAACCGGCGTTTGCGGTTATCCGTCCGGGGCATCAATCGGCACATCACAAAAGCATGATCAATGAAATATAGCATATTGCATAATGTTGAGCCTCGACATAGGTAGGAAGCACAGCCATCCATTCAAGCGGACCCCCTCCATGTCAGACGCCGAAGCCACCGTAGAACCCCGATCCGCGTGGCGATTTGCCAGGCCGGACGAAGACGACCAGCCCAGCCTCCGCGAGGTCAACGCCTCGATCGCCGTGCCGCAGTCCGGCTTCTGGCTGCGCCGGCTGTTCGCCTTCATGGGACCGGGCTACATGGTTTCGGTCGGCTACATGGACCCCGGCAACTGGGCGACCGATCTCGCCGGCGGCGCCCAGTTCGGCTACACGCTGCTCTTCATCATCATGCTGTCGAACCTGATGGCGATCCTGCTGCAGGCGCTTTCCGCCAGGCTCGGCATCGCCACCGGCCGCGATCTTGCCCAGGCCTGCCGCGCCTATTATCCGCGCCCAGTCAATTTCCTGCTCTGGATCGCCTGTGAACTGGCCATCATTGCCTGCGACCTCGCCGAGGTCATCGGCACGGCGATCGCCCTGCAGCTTCTGTTCGGCATTCCGCTGATCGGCGGCGCCATCATCACCGCGCTCGACGCCTTCCTGCTGCTTCTCTTGATGAACAAGGGCTTCCGTTTCCTCGAAGCCTTCATCATTGCCCTGTTGATCATCATCTTCGGCTGCTTCGCCATCCAGATCTTTGCCGCCGCACCGCCGGTCGGCTCGATCCTGCATTCGATGTTCGTGCCGTCGTCCGCAATCGTCACCAATCCGGAGATGCTCTACATCGCCATCGGCATCATCGGCGCCACCGTGATGCCGCATAACCTCTATCTGCACTCCTCGATCGTGCAGACCCGCGCCTATGAGCGCACCGAAAAAGGCAAGCGCGACGCCATCAAATGGGCGACCATGGACTCGACCATCGCGCTCATCCTGGCGCTGTTCGTCAACGCCTCCATCCTGATCGTGGCCGCGGTGGCCTTCCACAACACAGGCCACCAGGACGTTGCCGAGATCGGCCAGGCGTTCGAACTTCTGTCGCCGCTGCTTGGCCTCGGTATTGCCTCGATCCTATTTGCGGTGGCGCTGCTGGCCTCCGGTCTCAATTCGACGGTCACGGCAACGCTTGCCGGCCAGATCGTCATGGAAGGGTTCCTGCGCCTGCGCATCCCGCAATGGGCACGCCGCCTCTTGACGCGCGGCATCGCCATCATCCCGGTGGTGGTGGTGACAGCACTCTACGGCGAAAAGGGAACCGGCCAGCTCCTGGTTCTCAGCCAGGTGATCCTGTCGATGCAGCTGCCCTTCGCGGTGGTGCCGCTGGTGCAGTTCGTGTCCGACAAGAAGAAGATGGGCAACCTCGCCATCCCCCGCAGTGTCGCCGCCCTTGCCTGGGTGGTCGCCGCCGTCATCCTGGTGCTCAACTTCAAGCTGCTCTACGACACCGTCGTCGGCTTCGGCTGAGTTTCTTCCTACCATCGCGACAAAGCTGCGGCCTGCGCTATCTTCTGCAGCGCCATGAACAGGATCGAGGACGCCAGGAGATTCTACGCACGGCTGATGGCGGCCCATGCCGCATCGGCGGATCCGCGTCTCGAGGAGGTGATCGCCGCGGTGCCGCGCGAGGCCTTTCTCGGTCCCGGGCCATGGACCATCATTGCCGGCAACGGCAAGGTCGAGACGCCGAGCGCCGATCCGGTTCACATCTACCAGAACGTGCTGGTGGTGCTCGACGCCGACAAGGGCATCAACAACGGTGAACCGTTCCTGCACGCCATGTGGATCGGCAGGATCGCGCCAAAGCCTGGCGAGGCCGTCACCCATATCGGCGCCGGCACCGGCTACTACACCGCCATCTTGGCGAAGCTTGTGGCACCCGGCACCGTCACCGCCATCGAGCTGGATCCCGGCCTCGCCGCCCGGGCGAAGAAAAACCTCGAACCCTATGGCAATGTTTCGGTTGTCCACGACAACGCCGTCGAAAGCGAACTCCCGCCTTCCGATATCATCTATGTCAATGCCGGTGTCATGGCGCCGCCTTCTTGCTGGCTGAAGGCGCTAAAGCCCGGCGGTCGCTTGATCTTCCCGTGGCGTCCGGCCGATCGCGTTGGCCTGGCAATGGTGGTGACCCGC
Organism: Mesorhizobium sp. CNPSo 4689; assembly: GCF_057784325.1. NCBI lineage: Bacteria > Pseudomonadati > Pseudomonadota > Alphaproteobacteria > Hyphomicrobiales > Phyllobacteriaceae > Mesorhizobium > Mesorhizobium sp. CNPSo 4689. Next base: position 48,131 of record NZ_JBWLUZ010000024.1, on the reverse strand, counting down.
ACCGCGCAGGGTTTGGCCTGCGATCCGTTCATGGGCTCATGGTTCATCCCTTGCGTCGGCGCCTCGCTCGCCGGCCCGGCGGCGAAAATCCCCGACCGCCAACAGGCCGCGAGCAGCCGCTCGATCTGGCTGACGGCCGACAAGAAGCCGGACCGCACGGCCACTGCCATCATCGGTGATATCTGGTTCTCGTCGCGGGCCCTTGGCAGGCGGCGGCGATGAGCACCGCTCAGCTATTGGGCCACGGAAATTTATCCGTCGCGTGTCGGACGGCTGTCTGTCCGCCCGTCCTTAGGTCGAAATCCGGCCCTGACGGCGCGGATCATCGAAAGGGAGAAGACCAATGAGAAAGATCATCGCCGCTACATTCGTCAGCCTCGACGGCGTCATGCAGGCGCCAGGCGGTCCGGAAGAGGATCCGGTCGGCGGCTTCAAGTTCGGCGGCTGGACCTTTCATTACTTTGACGAGGTGGCGGGCGCGGCAATGGATGAAATGTTCTCCAAGCCCTTCGCCCTGCTGCTCGGCCGCAGAACCTACGACATCTTCGCCGCGTACTGGCCGTATCAGAAAGATTCGATCGCAGATGCCTTCAACCCTGCGACCAAGTATGTGGCGACGCATCGGCCGGATACCCTGACCTGGCAGAACACGAAATCGCTTGGGCCTGATATCGTCGCGACGTTGCACCGCCTCAAGCAGGAAGATGGACCTGACCTGCTTATCCAGGGATCGGGCAATCTGATCCAGACCCTGCTCGCCAACGGGCTGATCGACGAGATCCGGCTGATGATCTTCCCGCTGTTGCTGGGCAAGGGCAAGCGGCTGTTCGGCGATGACGCGATGCCGGCCGCCTTCAAGCTTACCAAGTCGCAGACTTCCAGCACCGGCGTCATCATGGCCACCTATGAGCGCGGCGGCGAGATCAAGACCGGGTCGTTTGCCACGGAGAAGCCTTCGGAAGCCGAGCTCGAACGGCGCAAGAACTGGAAGTAATCCGAGGTGAAATTCGGGCGGCCGGATAATCGGCCGCCCCACCTCTCACGCCGCCTGCTGCCGCCGCGCCAACCCGTCGCGGATATGAGCCGCAAACTCTCGTGCAGCGGGTTCGATGCCATGCTTGGGCAGGTGCAAATTGATCGCAAAATTCGGCAAGGCCGGCAGCTCGGCATCGGAAGGCAAAATCTCGAGATCCGCCGGCACTGTCGAGGCGAGCCAGGTGGTGACGGCGAGGTCGGAACGCACCGTCGCCGTCGTCGCGTCGATGTTGCCGTTCTCGAACACGGTGCGCCATTCCAGCCCATGTTCGTAGAGTGCTGAAATCACCGCCGGGCGGAAAGCGCAGGTGTCGGCAACCATCGACACCGGCAAGGGGCGCTTTTGGCGGGCGACGCCACCTCTGGCGCCGACCCAGACCAGCCGGTCGATGAGCAGGCATTCGCCGGCGGACGGGCCGACCTGCTCTTCGATGACGGCGAGATCGATCGTCCCGGCTGCGAGCGCCGCGGCGAGCTCAGGCGAGGAGGCGCAGAGCAGCGATATCTCGATCTGCGGATATGTCCCGGCATAGGCCTTCAACACCGGAGCAAGCAGCGTGCCGACAAGGTCATAGGGCACGCCGAGTCGCACTTGCCCGGTTACCGCATTGCCTGCCATCTCGGTCCAGATCTCGTCATTGAGCGACAGCAGCCGCATGCCCTTGCCGAGCAGCCGTTCGCCGGTGCGGGTGAGTTTTAGACCGCGCCGGTCGCGTTCGAACAGGCTGGAGCCCAAAATATCCTCCAGCCGCTTGATCTGCTGGCTGACGGCGCCTTGCGTCAGATGCAGTGCATTCGCCGCCGCCGTCATGCTGGCCTTGTCGGCGACGGTGACGAAGGTGCGGATCAGGGCGGTGTCGAGATTACGGATCATGCTTTGTATTATGAATGCTAATGCAATCCATGGCAAACATTGCATTTACTGATGCCGGGCAATCTCTAGAAATGCTGGTTCCACGCAGGAAACAGCATGCTCGAGACCGTCCTTCCCCTTATCCTGTTCGCGCTGGTCTCCACCTCGACGCCGGGCATTGCCACGACCTTGTCGACGGCCTCAGGCGCGCAGTTCGGCTTTCGCCGTTCCATTCCGCTGATGGCCGGCAGTGCCGCCGGCCTGGCTTCGGTGGCTGCCGCCGGTGCCGCCGGGCTTGCCGGCCTGCTCGCCGCCGTGCCGTCGCTGCAACTGGCGATGAAGATCGCGGGATCGGCCTACCTTGTCTGGCTTGCCTTCAAGATCGGTCGCAGCGGCCCGCCCAATCTCGATGTGTCGATGGCAAAGCCGAACAGCTTCTTTGGAGGTGCCAGCGTGCAATGGATGAACCCAAAGGGCTGGGCCATGGGGCTGGGCGCTGCCGCCTCGTTCGCAGCGCTGGCCGACGGCCCGCTGCAGCTCGCGCTGCTGCTCGGCGCTGTCTTCGGCCTGGCGGCGGCGCTGTCGCTTTCGCTGTGGTGCGTGGCCGGCACGCTGCTTGCGCGGCTGCTCAAGACAGAGCGGCAATGGCGGGCGCTCAACATCCTGCTTGGCCTGGTGCTCGCCACCTCGATCGTGCCGATGTGGCGGCCGGCCTGAGACCGGCCGCCTTAGTGTTTTAAGCCACGTAACGCGCCGCCGGCTTGCCGGCGATCAGGCTGACGTAAAAACTATCCCTGGCGCCGATATACGCATCGAGCTTGGCCGGATCGGCGAGCCCCGGCGCAGTCACCGTCTCGCCCTGGGCAAAGCCGGCAAGCGCCGCATCGACCAGATCGTCAACGGTCATCACCCAGTCCTGGTTGAGAGAGTTGAGATCGGCGCCGGCCAATTCCCAGAAGTCGGTGCGGATCGGCCCGGGCAGCACGACCTGGACCTTCACCCCGGTGTCGGCAACCTCGCGCTGCAGCGCCTCGGTGAAATTGACGACATAGGCCTTGGTGCCACTGTAGATGCCGCCGATTGCGGTGCCATAGGCGGCCACCGAGGCAATGTTGACGATGGCGCCGCGGTTGCGTGCGAGCAGCCCTGGAAGCACCGCGCGTGTGAGCCTGGTCAACGCCACGACATTGACCTTGATCATACGCTCGGTCGCATCGGCTTCGGCGTCTGCCACGATCTGCTGGCCGCCAAGGCCGGCATTGTTGACGAGCAGCGTCACGCTCTCATCGGTGGCGATCGCCTGCTCGACCCGGCGGACATCGCCATCATCGGAGAGATCGGCGCCGATCACCTTGACCTTGCGGCCATAGGCGTAGCCCAGTCTGTCCGCCAGTTCCTGCAGCCGGTCGGCGCGGCGCGCCACCAGTACCAGGTCGTAGCCCTGTGCGGCCAGCCGATCCGCATAGACGGCGCCGATGCCCGACGAAGCGCCGGTGATGACGGCCGTGCCCTTATTGTCCTTCGTGCTCATTGTCCTGTTCCTTTTTGCTGCCAAGCGGGACGAACCCGATGGCGTTCGCCCGCGTCAGATTTCAATTAATGGCATATGCCACTTTCGTGAAATAGGCATATGCCACTATCTTGTCAACGGCGGCGACAAAAACTATTCCTGCGGCAGGCCGGCGGATCCATTCGCCGCCAAGGAGCCGTCATGACCAAAGCCGCCCTGCCGGGACTTACCCTTTGCAACAACGCCACGCTGCGGCGCGCCGGGCGCAAGCTTGGCCGGTTCTATGACGATGTGTTGGCGCCTTCGGGCCTGAAGGGCACGCAATACGGCCTGCTCTATCAGATCCATATCGGCACTGAGCCGGCGATGGGCGCCATAGCCGAGGCGCTGATCATGGACCTGTCGGCGCTCGGCCACACGCTGAAGCCACTGATCCGTGACGGTTATGTCGAGACCTTCGCCGACAAGGACGACCGCCGCGTCAAGCGCGTGCGGCTGACGCCGCAGGGCGGGCTCAAGCTCGATGAGGCGACCAAGCTGTGGACCATCGCGCAGCAACGTTTCGAGGCCATGGTCGGCAAGGACCAGGCGGCGAAGCTGCGCGCGGCGCTCGATGAGATCGCCGCGCTGGATTTCGATATGCCGACGGCCAGATAAGCGGCCGGCGACTTTGTAAAAGACTACTCCGCCGGAACCGCGACCGGCCGCGCCAGCATCCGCCCGGCCAACACGACGCCGAGCCCGATCAACGGGAACGCCGCGGCGATCAGGCCGAGATCGGCCGGCGCGCCGTAGCGCAGCACGGCACCGCCGACCACCGCGCCCAGCGCCACGCCGAGATAGAGCGCCGAGGCATTGAGCGACAGCACGATCGGAGCAGCATCGGGCGCCAGCTTGATGATGCGGCTGGCCTGCGCCGGCGGGAAGGCCCAGCCGACAATGCCCCACGGCACCATCATCGCCATCAGCGCCGGCCCGGCAATATGGTGCGGCAGGAAGGTCGGGATGACCGACAGCATGACCAGCATGGCCGCGCTCAGAGCCAGCGACCAGCCGACGGTGCGCGTCGCGCCGAAACGGTCCGCCGCTTGCCCACCGGCGATGTTGCCGATGACGGCGCCGACGCCGAAGGCGAGCAGCATGCCGGGCAGCGCCAGCGCGCTCAAGCCACCGCCCTCGATGGCCAGAGGCGCGACATAGGAAAAGACGGTGAAGGCGCCGATCAGTGCCAACATCGTCGTCAGCAGGATCGGCATCACGCCGGGACGCAACGCGGCCGCCAGCCGGCGCTTCAGCGGCAGCCTGGTGCCGACGATGCCGCGCGGCAGCCGGTACCACAGGATGGCGCCGGCCAGCGCACCAAGTCCGGCTATGGCAAAGAAGGTGCCGCGCCAGCCGGCGACGGTCGCGACGAGCGCGCCGAGCGGCGCACCGAGGGCAACTGCCACCGTGGTGCCGCCGACGACGACGGCAATGGCGCGCGCCCGGTGATGGTCGTCGACCAGCGCCACCGCCGTGCCTTGCGCGGTCGCGGCGAACAGGCCCGACGACAGCGCCATGATGATGCGGGCGATCAGCAGCAATTCGAAGGACGAGCTCAGCGCCGCCACCAGATTGCCGACCACGAAGAACACCAGCGTCCACAGGATGACGCGGCGCCGGTCCCATTCGCCGGTCAGCGTCGCCAGCATCGGCGTGCCGACCGCATAGGCCAGCGCGAAGGCGGTGATCAGCGTGCCGGCGAGCGGAATGGAGATACCGGCGTCGCTGGCGATGTCGGGCAGAAGGCTGGAGATGACGAAGCCTTCGGTCGAGATCGTGAACGATCCGAGCGCAAGCCAGAAGAGGCGCTTGTCCATGGCGGGTGTCCTTAGTTCAAAAGTTATTGAACAATTGGATATAACAGGGCATGATGTCAATGAAGCCACGGAAAAATAGCTGAAGCCTGCTGACAGCCCTGTGTCAGGACAAGCGGTGGATTCGATAAGCTCTTTGCACCCGCCATGGGACGCCGTGTGCAACCACTGACGGAGGAGACGCGTTGAAATCGGCACCATTTGAGCCTAATTCTGCGGCATGACGCTACCCCACCCCAACGCTGACCAGATCAGCCTGCCGATCGTGCTCGCTGTGCTCGGCGACCCGACCAGGCTCGCCATCGTCCGCTATCTCGCCAGCAAGGAGGGCGTGGCGCTGAACTGCAGCCAGTTCCTCGATCTCGGTTCCAAGACCAATCTCAGCTACCATCTGGCCAAGCTGCGCGAGGCCGGCGTCACCCGCGCCGAGGTGGTCGGCACCAACCGGATGATCACGCTGCGCCGCGCCGATCTCGACGCCCGCTTCCCCGGCCTGCTCGACAGCGTCATTGCCGCGGCCGGCGAGGACAAGGCACTGCCCGCGGTCGGCGGCCACGACGAGATCGAAATCCAGGCTTGAGGCCGTTTCCCCGCCCCCGCGCAGCGGGGAAGAGGAACCCAAGTTCTGCAAGGTCCACCCTTCCCGACCAGTCATTCGTAAACCCACGGAGCTCCCCATGCGCATCGCCGTCCTCGCCGACATCCACGGCAATGTCCTGGCACTGGATGCCGTGCTCGACGATCTCGAACGCCGCGGTGGTGCTGATCTCACCGTGAATCTCGGCGACTGCGTCTCCGGCCCGCTGTGGCCGCGCGAGACCATGGAAAAGCTGGGGGCGCTCGACCTGCCGACGGTGCGCGGCAACCACGACCGCCGCGTTGCCGTCGACCCGGCCGACGACACAATGTGGCCCTCCGACCGCTATGCGCAGGAGCGGCTGACGGCGGCGCAGCGCGAGGCGCTGCTTGCCTTGCCCTTCACGCTGGAGATCGTGCCCGGCGTCATCGCCTTCCACGCCCGGCCGGACCATGACGAGAAATACCTTGCCGACGCGATTACCGACGGCCAGCTGGTGCGCGCGCCGCTCGCCACCATAAGGCGAAGGCTGAAGCCGATCGATCCCGCCTGCCGCATCGTGCTCTGCGGCCACAGCCACCGCAGCGAGCTGCTCCGCGTTCCCGGCGGCCCGGTCATCTTCAATCCGGGCAGTGTCGGTTGCCCGGCCTATGACGATTCGACCCCACCGGCGCATGTCTCCGAGCAGGGCTCGCCGCATGCGCGCTACGGCATTGTCGAGCTGGATGTGCCCGGCCGTCCCGACCGTTTCGAGGCGTTTGCCGTCGACTACGACCATGAGGCTGCGGCGCGGCAAGCCGAGCAGGCCGGAAGGCCGGAATGGGCGCATGCGCTCAGGACAGGGTTCATGTCAGGCTGAACCTACTGGTTCATGCCTCAAGACTGAACGCAGAATGCGTTCATACCCCCGCTGAATAAGCAGCAGCATCTTTTCGGGATGACATGGCATCGCGTCGTCCCTTATAAAACGCTCCGGCAAGCGGCGACGACTTCTGAGTCGAGCCGCGCTCTAACGCACGCCCACGGCCAGGTGATGAGGCGCACGATTACGCTCCCGAAGACGCTGTACCTCGTGATTGCGGCTCCGTTTCTGCTGGCGGCACTGCCGGTCAGGGCCGAAGCGCCTGCACCTGTCGTTTCCTATGTCAGCGGTCTCGCTCCCGACGATCTCCTCAACATCCGCGCCGCGCCGTCGGCGATCGGCAAGACGGAGGCGCGCCTGCCGGTCGGCGCACCCCTCAAGAACTTCGGCTGCGCCGACGTCAACGGCAATCCGTGGTGCAAGGTCGAAGAGGTCGACAACCCGCAAGTTCGCGGATGGGCTCCGGCGCGCTACCTCAACCCGGCCAGCGTGGTGGTGCTGACGGAAGCGGATATGGCATTTTCCGCCCAACCGAACTCTGCGGCCGCGACGCCGCCGCCCGACCTGACAGCGCGCCTGGGTGCGGACGAGATGACCGATCCCGAAGGCACGCCGAAATCCGCCGAGGCTATCGGCAGGACCGCCATGCAGGATGCCTATGGCCTGGCATTCGCGACCGTTGAAACCGCCTCGACTGGAGGGGCACCCACCGAAATCCCCTGCGCGCGCCATGTCGGCCAGCCAATGACCCGCTGCGAGACAAGCGTCGCGCATACGGGTGGCGACAGCGCGGTGACCGTGACATGGCCGGATGGCGGCACGCGCATCATCAGCTTTCACGGCGGCCTGCCGACCGGCTCGGACTCGTCAGACGAGTTCCGCTTCACCCGCGAGGGCAGCCTCAACATGATCCGTATCGGCACTTCCGAGCGCTTCGAGATCACCGACGTGGTAGCGACCGGAGGTTAGGTAGATTCTCCGCGGAGGGCGGCGGGACAGCGCCCCCCTCTGGCCTGCCGGCCATCTCCCCCACACGGGGGGGAGATCGGCAGCTTCAGCGCCTCCGCCTTTCTTCACCGACCAAAACTGGCGAAGGCGGTCGCGACGTCCAATCTCCCCCCAGTGGGGGAGATGTCCGGCAGGACAGAGGGGGGCGCGAAGGAACGAGGCGCTTGTTGGGGGCAGCCCCTACAAACCCGCATTTTCGGGGTTACATCAATCAAAACTCTTCCCTATAAGGCCCTCCTAGCCTGATACCAGAATCGCAAGCACAACCGGCCGGGTCTTCCCGCCCGGTTTTTCGTGCAAGCCGCTCGCCCAACGGAACGCCTCGCCCATGCCAAGACGCACCGACATCAAGTCGATCCTGATCATCGGGGCCGGCCCCATCGTCATCGGCCAGGCCTGCGAGTTCGACTATTCCGGCACCCAGGCCTGCAAGGCGCTGAAGGAAGAGGGTTTCAGGGTCATCCTGGTCAATTCCAACCCGGCCACCATCATGACCGACCCGGAACTGGCCGACGCCACCTATATCGAGCCGATCACCCCGGAAGTGGTGGCCAAGATCATCGCCAAGGAGCGGCCCGACGCGCTGCTGCCGACCATGGGCGGCCAGACCGCGCTCAACACCGCACTGTCGCTGCGCCGCATGGGCGTGCTCGAGCGTTACAATGTCGAGATGATCGGCGCCGATGCGCATGCCATCGACAAGGCCGAGGACCGCGCGCTGTTTCGCGAGGCGATGAGCAAGATCGGCCTTGAAACGCCGAAGTCCATGCTGGCCAACGCCACCGACGTCAAGAACGCCGACCGCAAGACGCATGAGGCCGAGCGCGCGGCACTCAAGGCCGAGAAGCCCGAGAACCTCGACGCCGCGCTCGATGCGCTGGAGACCCGCTGGAACCTCGGCGAAGGCGACCGCAAGCAGCGCTACATCAGTCACGCCATGGCGATCGCCGCCCAGGCGCTCGACCATGTCGGCCTGCCCGCCATCATCCGCCCCTCCTTCACCATGGGCGGCACCGGCGGCGGCATCGCCTACAATCGCGCCGAATTCTACGAGATCGTCCAGTCCGGCCTCGACGCCTCGCCGACCACCGAAGTGCTGATCGAGGAAAGCGTGCTCGGCTGGAAGGAGTATGAGATGGAGGTCGTCCGCGACAAGGCGGACAATTGCATCATCGTCTGCTCGATCGAGAACATCGACCCGATGGGCGTGCACACGGGCGATTCCATCACCGTCGCCCCTGCCCTCACCTTGACCGACAAAGAATACCAGATGATGCGCAACGCCTCGATCGCGGTGCTGCGCGAGATCGGCGTCGAGACCGGCGGCTCCAACGTGCAGTTCGCCGTCAACCCGGCCGACGGCCGCCTGGTGGTGATCGAGATGAACCCGCGCGTCTCGCGCTCGTCCGCTTTGGCCTCCAAGGCGACCGGTTTCCCGATCGCCAAGATCGCGGCAAAGCTCGCCGTCGGCTATACGCTGGACGAGCTGGAGAACGACATCACCGGCGGCGCGACCCCGGCCTCCTTCGAGCCGTCGATCGATTACGTGGTGACCAAAATCCCGCGCTTTGCCTTCGAGAAATTCCCCGGCGCCGAGCCGGTGCTGACCACCGCCATGAAGTCGGTCGGCGAAGTCATGGCCATCGGCCGCACCTTTCAGGAATCGCTGCAGAAGGCGCTGCGTGGTCTCGAAACCGGCCTCACCGGTCTCGACGAGATCGAAATCCCCGGCCTTGGCCATGGGACCGCGCCCGCCAGCCATGTCGATGACCGCAACGCCATTCGCGCAGCACTCGGCACGCCGACGCCCGACCGGCTGCGCATGGTGGCGCAGGCGATCCGCATGGGCACCTCGCTGGAAGACGTGCACGCCATGTGCAAGATCGACCCGTGGTTCCTCGAGCAGATCGCCGGCATCCTCGCCATGGAAGAGCGCATCCGCGAGCACGGCATCCCGGAGGACGCCGCCAACCTGCGCATGCTGAAGGCGATGGGCTTCTCTGACGCCCGCCTCGCGTCGCTGACGAAGACCGACGCCGAAGTGATTCAGAAGGTTCGCGAAAGGCTCGACGTTCATCCGGTCTACAAGCGCATCGACACTTGCGCCGCCGAATTCGCCTCGCCCACCGCCTACATGTACTCGACCTATGAAGTGCCGTTCGCCGGCGCTTTAGCCAACGAGGCAAAAGTCTCGTCGCGCAAGAAAGTCGTCATCCTCGGCGGCGGTCCGAACCGCATCGGCCAGGGCATCGAGTTCGACTATTGCTGCTGCCATGCCGCTTTCGCGCTGCGCGACGCCGGCTATGAAGCGATCATGATCAACTGCAACCCGGAGACCGTGTCGACCGACTACGACACCTCCGACCGCCTCTATTTCGATCCGCTGACGGCCGAAGACGTGCTGGAGATCCTGCGTGCCGAACAGGCGTCGGGCGAGCTGGTCGGCGTCATCGTCCAGTTCGGCGGCCAGACGCCGCTGAAGCTGGCGGACGCGCTGGAGAAGGCCGGCATCCCGATCCTCGGCACCTCGCCCGACATGATCGATCTGGCCGAGGACCGCGACCGCTTCCAGAAGCTGCTGCACAAGCTGAACCTCACCCAGCCGAAGAACGGCATCGCCTATTCGGTCGAGCAGGCCCGCCTCGTCGCCGGCGAACTCGGCTTCCCGCTCGTGGTGCGCCCCTCCTATGTGCTCGGCGGCCGCGCCATGCAGATCATCCATGACGAGGGCATGCTGCAGACCTACCTGCTCGACACCGTGCCCGGCCTGGTGCCGGAGGACATCAAGCAGAAATATCCCAACGACAAGACCGGCCAGATCAACACGCTCTTGGGCAAGAACCCGTTGCTGTTCGACACCTATCTGTCGGGCGCCATCGAGGTCGATGTCGACTGCCTCTGCGACGGCAAGGCGACCTTCGTCTCCGGCATTTTGGAGCATATCGAGGAGGCCGGCATCCATTCGGGCGACAGTGCCTGCTCGCTGCCGGTGCATTCGCTGCCTTCGGACCTGGTGGATGAGCTGGAGCGCCAGACGGCGGCCCTTGCCCGCGCGCTCAATGTCGGCGGCCTGATGAACGTGCAGTACGCGATCAAGGACGGCACGGTCTATGTGCTGGAGGTCAACCCTCGCGCGTCGCGCACCGTGCCCTTCGTCGCCAAGACCATCGGCCGTCCCATCGCCAAGATCGCCGCCCGCATCATGGCCGGCGAGACACTGGAAGACGCCTTCGCCCATTACGGCCCGATGCCCGATCCGCGCAATCCCGGCCACATCGCGGTCAAGGAAGCGGTGTTTCCCTTCGCCCGCTTCCCCGGCGTCGACATCTTGCTCGGACCGGAAATGCGCTCGACCGGCGAGGTCATGGGCCTCGACCGCGACTTCGCGTTGGCCTTCGCCAAGAGCCAGCTCGGCGCCGGCGTCGACCTGCCCCGCTCCGGCACGCTGTTCGTCTCGGTGCGCGACGAGGACAAGAAGGGCATATTGCCGGCGGTCAAGCGCCTCGCCGGCCAGGGTTTTAAAGTGATGGCCACATCAGGCACCGCCCGCTTCCTCGCCGAGAACGGCGTCGTCGCCGAAAAGATCAACAAGGTGCTTGAGGGACGCCCGCACATTGAGGACGCCATCCGCAACCGCCAGGTCCAGATCGTCTTCAACACCACGGACGGTCAGAAGGCGGTGTCGGACTCGAAGTCACTGCGCCGGGCGACGCTGATGCAGAAGGTGCCGTATTACACGACGCTGTCGGGCGCGGCTGCGGTGGCCGAGGCCATTGCGGCGCTGAAGGCGGGGAGCCTGGAGGTCAGGCCGCTGCAGGAGTATTTTGCTTGAGGCGGTTTAACTCCTCGTCTCGTTCGTTGGGGAGCAATACCCATTCCTAGCCGTCACTATCTCGATTTCGCACCAAGCGCTTCTGTGAAACAAATCTCACAACCTTAAACCTTGACCTCTACAAAAATGAAATCGCATAGCCATTCAATCCCCCAATGGGTTCGCGGCGCTGTCTGTCAAATCAACATCTATATCAAGAAATTCCTTTCCAATTGCACTTAAAATATATTCGCCGAACTCCTTTAACTTTTCTCGAAAATAACCTCCCACATCCTTCTCATTCTCAAGGAAAACCTCGCCTACAAACCATTTCGTTTTACTGCTATCCTTATACTTCCCGAACCCCTCCTCGATCGACTCAACAGTTCGAGAAAAACAAACCGCCTTTGTTCTGGAAAAAATGGGAACGAAATAGAACGTGTACCTCTTCAGCGACGCATATTTTGGCTCAAGATTCACTATCATCCCGACATAGCTAAATTCCTCGGTCTGAGAAAATCCTGTAACGAACCACTCACTAAATATCTTCGTCGTATACAGTGCGTCGTCATCTTTATTTGGAAATAGGCTACTTAAGTTTGAAAGAGAGAAACCTGCTCCCCCTTTCAAAACTCTTCGAGATACCTGCCTATATTCTCCAGTAGCTTTAGCAAACAGAGACGGAGACGACTTATCCTTGTTAAGCCAATTTCCAATCACTTCTGCGTCCGGAAAGTCAAGCGAATTAGACGAAGTGGAAGGAGTAGCCTCAAACAACTCTACCACGCTTTTTCCGAGAACCGCTTCGACTTTAATTCCCTTAATACCATCAAGAGATCTCTGAATATAGGCTTTGTCTTTATATGACTCAGCAGCATTCTTCACGGCCTGCAATAAACTCAGGACCTGCGCCTGAGGCGCACCTTGCACTCCGCTCGCTTCGGGACTCTTTTGATCTGCCATATAAGAATCTATTACCGTGCGTATCGATTCTGGAATATCCATAAAAACATCAGTAAAGTCGGCTTGTATTGCGAACAGCGGTTTTTGTCTGGCATTCCCACTAAAATCGTCAGAAATATAATCTACAACATCTTTGTACCTTATAGTGCGGGCGTCATGTTTACAGACCGCTTGCAGGAAACTTTTTGTAAAATAACTTAACTGCGTATCAGCATATGAACCTTGGTCATTCTGAGTAGAAAACATAAAGTAGCAAGTTTTGAAATTATCCTTTGTCGATTTGATGTATTCACCAACGTTATCGGCATCCTTTATGTAACCAACGCCAGAGTTGCAAGCGTCAACAATTTTGATTGTCTTTTCTGGCTTTAGAGACCTGAAAAGATTGTCCAGCTCCGAGTTTTCCAATGACGTCTGTCTTAATTTGTTGCTATTATAATCGCTCAGTATGTAGTAAAATTCACTACCATCATAATGGCCATGCCCAGAAAAATAGAAGAAAAGTTCATCTACTATATTACATTTATGTTTGGCTATAAATTCCGCCAAACGCTCTTTTGTTGGAGCACTCTTTAATTCTTCAGAAATTGCCAGACAATCTTCGAATTTTTGCGAAGAATCTATTAATTTTTTGACTGCCTCTGAATCGTTTAAACAGGCAGGCAGATTGCTGACGGCATTGCCGCTATAATCACTGACGCCAACTATGACCGCTATATTCATCTCACCTCACCCCCCAAGTCTTTCAATTCTCGGTCACCCTGTTCGAGAACTGCCAATCTCTCGTTCGGATAGACGTCTGCGCTAGCTTAGTCCTATTCGCCCGTGCCGCGCAATGAAGGTCAGAGCATCGGACAATAAGTTGCAGAGCATCGAGGCCCGACTAATCGCCTTCTCTTTCGCAGGGGAAGGAACAGATCACGCCACCGCCACGCACTCGATCTCGATATCGAACTCCATCGGCCATGACGCCACCGGCACGAAACTCCGCGCCGGCGGGTTCGTCGAAAAGTACTTGGCATAGACCCGATTGATGGCGGTGTAGAAGCCGGAATTGACGGCGTAGATGCGCACCATCACCACGTTGTCCAGCGAGGTGCCCGCCGCTTCCAGGCAATGTTTCAGCGCCTTCAGTGACGCATCGGTCTGCGTTTCGATGTCGCCGCGCACCATCTCGCCGGTCACCATGTCCACCGGCGGCGTCGCCGAGATGAACACGAAGCCGTTGGCCTTCACCGCCGTCGAGCACGGCAGGCCGAGCGCCCGCACCTTGTCCGACATCACCGGCACCTCGATGACTTCCTTCTTCATGGCAATCCTCCCTTTGTTTGCAGGGAGCTTATCCGCCCACCTTGGGAAGGCCAGTGCCGGCGCTCACTTTGGTCAGAGAAAACCGATGAACCGCCCGGCGAAAAGCACCGAAGTCCACAGCACCATCGAGAGCACGGCCAGGATGGTTGTAGTCCCGCCGGCCGGTACGTCGCCGCCTGTTGTGTGGCTGAGGCGCATGAAGGCGAAAAAATTGAGGCCGGCGAGCAGGATGAGGGTTATCTTGGCGAGGAAAATCGGCATCGCCGCATAGGTGCTGGCCTTGACCGAAAACAGCAGCGAGCCGGTGACCAAAGCGCCGGCGAACGCGCTCAATGCTATGCGGCGCAGCAGCGCGACGAACGCCGCGTAGGGCAGCGCGCGGAAGGCGCCGCAGACCCGCAAGTCCATGAGCATGACGCTGATCAGCAGCGCGCCGATCGCCATGATGTGGAGCGCATTGACGATCGGATAGGCGATGAAGGAGGCCTTCAGTCCCCGCACGAAGGCGAGCTGCTCGATGCCGGCGAGGAACTCGGCCATTTACGCCGGTGGCACGCGGTCGGGATAGACATCGTACGTCTTGCCGCCGACGATGACGCGGACCGCCTTCATGCGCTTTTCGGTCTCGTCGAGCGAGCGGTTGCCGATCGCGGTCACCTCGTCGCCGACCTTGGCGACCTCCTCGGTAAAGCCGGCGGCGATCGTGCGGGATGGCGGCGCCATCTCCACCCGCCAGGCCTCACCCTCCGCGTCGACATCCAGCGTGGCATGCGGATTGCCGATATAGATGGCCGTGATCTTGCCCCTGAGTTCGAAGAACCCGTCCGCCGTCCACGACCAGCCATGATGGGCATAGGCCGCGGTGCCGGCGGCAAGCATCACCGCCGCTGTCAGCGCGACGCTGCGTATCTGGTTGAAAGGTGACTGCATCGCTCGTCTCCTCGGTTCATCCAGCAGGCATTCGAGAGTAGGTCACGGCACGCCAACGTCAACTCACATCGGAACGAATGCCTCTGGCATTGTGAGAATTTGCAACGGATCCGATCAGGATCGGTGCGGTGCCGTTCATCCAGGCGCCGGCTCGATCACCGCCATGAACGATCCGGCCTTGCTAATGACATCCATGCGCGCCACTCTCGCCCCACCTGGCCGCTCTTCCCCCAGACATCGGGTTAAGGTCGGTCTCACATCTCTGAACGAGGCAAACCATGAGCAGCATGAGAGACCGTCAGGAAGGCTTCGAAAAGAAGTTTGCGATGGACGAGGAAACGAAGTTCAAGGCCATGGCGCGCCGCAACAAGCTGCTCGGCCTGTGGGCCGCCGAAAAGCTCGGCAAATCCGGTGAGGATGCCGACGCCTATGCGAAGGAGGTCGTGCGTTCGGACTTCGAAGAGGCTGGCGACGACGACGTGTTCCGCAAGGTGCGCGCCGATTTCGACGCGGCGGGCGTCGCCCAGTCGGATTCTCAGATTCGCGCCGCCATGGCAGAACTGCTGGTGACCGCGGTCGAGCAGATCAGGACGATCTGAGCACCGCTTACCCCTGCCCCGGATACGGCGTGCCATCCTTGTGCAGGAAGCGGCCGTCGGAGTTCGGGCTCATCATGTCGATGTCGGAGCAGGTGGTGACATCGTCCGGATTGCGCGAGCCGACTTCGAGGTAACGAGCCGTGACTGACGACCGGTTGATCATGTGGTGTCCGTTGCCGCTGTTCCTGGCGAAGGTGGCGCAGTCGCCTGCCTTGAGCAGCGTCTCGCCGCCGTCCTCGACCAGCGTCAGTTCGCCTTCCAGCACATAGACGAACTCGTCCTCATGGCTGTGCCAGTGGCGCTGGCTGGACCAGCCGCCGGGCGGCAAGGTCATCAAATTGACGCCGAAATCGCTGAGACCACCCGCATCGCCGAGGCGCCGCCTGGTGCGGGTTGCGCAAGGCTCATCGAAAGGCGCCGGATAGGGCGAGCCCTTGCGGGCGGGCACGGCAGATAGGTCGATCTTGGGCATGAACTTCTCCCTTCGGTCGGTGCCGAAATTGTAGACGACGACTGCCGTCGAAGCGCCTTCCCTTCTCCCCTTGTGGGAGAAGGTGGCCGAGCGAAGCTCGGTCGGATGAGGGGTGCTCCAGCTTGGCGATACGCCTACTCACAACCGCCCATAAGCGCCGAAGATGGCGCAGAATTGTCACCGTCTCATTTCTTCCAACACCCCTCGTCCGTCTCGGCGCTGCGCGCCGATCCACCTTCTCCCACAAGGGGAGAAGGCAAGGTCTTCGCTTCGCCCTACCCTCTCAATGACAGCACCCCTCGCCATACTGCAGCTGTTCATTCCAGTTCGGTCGGCCCGCCGGGGTAAAATCCATCAGGTTCCACAGGATCTCGCAGGTACCGATGGCGCGCGGGTCCTGGCCGGGTTCGGGCGGCGCGAAGCCGAGCTCCGACGACCAGAAATGCCTGACACCATCGCCGTCGCGGTGGAACACCGACAGCACCGGCAGTTGCGCGCCGTCTTCGGCCTCGGCCTGATAGTCGCGCTTGAAGCTGTTGCCGGCCGAGGAGATGAGCCGCATGTTCTTCCAGCCGCGGTCGCGGCCGAGCGTCAGCAGATTGTCGAGTGCGGTCCTGGCCACCACGACGAAGTTGAAGCCGGCGGCCTCGAGATGGCCGACGGCGCCGTCGAACTGGTCGAGCAGCGCGGTGCAGGACGGGCATGGCTGATCGACCCGGGCGAGCTTCGCCGTACCGCCGCTGGTCGCCACCTCGCGCGTCTCCTGCGGATGACGCGGGAACATCATGCTGTAGAGGATCAGCGTGTCCTTGCCGGGCGCAAACAGCTCCGACAGCTTTATCCGCGCCGGCTTGCCGTCCGGCCCAAGCCCGTCGAACACATAATCCCGCGGCACCAGCCCACCCTTGGGCAGCGCGCGCCGGGCGACCGCCACGTCCTCCATGGCGCGGCGCAACTCGATTTCCTTCTGCAGCAGTTTTTCGCGGGCGGCGCGGTATTCGCTGGATTCATTGGGAAAGCTGATCATCGTCATCTCCATCTCCTGACGACGCGCCCGTTGCCGGCGACGCGCCTTGCCTCTCAAGGACGCACGGCGCGGCACGGTTCCGACATTTTTGCGCGCCCGGAACGGCGATGAAATGCGATACCTTGCCGGGGTGCGAAGCTACGGCGCCGGCACCGGGCAGTTCAGCTCGCCTTCGGGGCAATTGAGATAGGTCTGGAAATCCTTCAGCCGGTCGTTGGTGCGGCGACGAGGGCCGCGCCTGGGCGATCGAGCTCAAGAAGAAGATCGGCAACGCGCCGGATATCTGAAGTGCAAGGGCGCATAAGCAAGCGGGCCCCGAACCCGCCCCGGGACCCGCCCTGGAGTGGCTGACACATGCCGGCGCAGCCGCCCCGATGCCTTGCAAGCCCTCGATCCCCCGATCGGCGCCCCGCGTGGCATGACGCAGGGGTAGCATCTGGGCGCGGCGGCCTATGTGAAGCAGTTCACAAAGCCGCTGCGAAGCCGGAGGATTCCACGCCAGGGCCGAAGATTCGTGCCCGCGGGCCGAAATCTCGTGCCCCGATTGAAACACAACCGGGGCACGAACACGCTGATCAGTCGCCGATCGGATTGAGCCCCTTGTCGGGGTTGGCCGGGTCGGCCGCCTTGGCGACGAACTTCAACAGGTCGGTCATGAAGAACGTGCCTGGCTTCGCCGCGGGCAGGTCTGGCTTCCAGCCCGGCTTGGACAGGAAGGACTCCTCGTCACCCTGGACGAGGCCGACAAAGACCTCGCCGACGATGCGCGCGCCCACCGGTCCGAGCCGCTCGCCGCCGCCCTTCACCTGCGCTTCCTTCAGTATGTAGTACCAGAGCGGCGTGTTGGTGTGGAAATTCAACGACTTGGCCACCGCACCGTCGGGTCCGGACGCGATCTCGTCCGGAGTGATCGGCGTGAAGGTGATCTTCTTGCGCATCTCCTTGGCCACCGCCTGGCCCGAAGGCAGGCCGAGGCGCACACCGCGCTTCAGGTTGCGGAAGGCGAGGCTCGCCTCCGGGCCGGTGGCGCCGGGCAGCTTGTGCAGGGCATCGGTCAGCAACGGGTCGATCTGGTGCGAGAAATTGAACTCGAACTGCGCGGTGTTGGCCGGTGGCGGCAGTTCGAAGAAGCGCCGCCAGTCGATCACCCAGTTGCTCGGCAAGGTGCCTTGACCAGGCACGCTGCTGGACAGACTGCCGGAAAGATTGCTGAAGCGGAAAAGGGTCGCGAGCCTGGCTTCCGCAATATGCGGAATGGGTGTCCTGAAAATGCGGTTGTGGCTGTATTTCTCGCGCACCATGGAGTGTCCGAGACGGTAGGCTGCGGCCGAGAACTCCCACGGCATGAACGGCTTGGTTTTGAAGCGGTAGAACTTGCGGCCCTCCTGCAGGATCTTCGCCACGAAGCCCTTCTCGGTCAGCCGCTCGACCCAGTCGTGCAGCACCAGCCATTGATAGTGCCAGCGCACGGTGCGCGCCGCGTCCTCGAACAGCTTGTCATCGGGCACCCCTTTGGCCTTCAGGTGATCGATCACCGCATTGTGGAATTTCAGGAACGCCAGGTGGATCTGCGCCACCAGCAGGTTCTCGTCATTGCGATGATCGCCGATCAGGGCGACGCCCTGCATGTTGCGCGGCAGATCGTTCGGCAGTTCGGGCACCTGCCCCACCCGGTCGCCGTTTTCTTGCGAAGCCTGCGCGGTGCCGATCAGCAGCTTCGGCGAATCCACCGCGCCACTGCCGCCAGGGGCTGGCTCGCGCGCGAACAGGAAGCGATGCGGACCGGGACCGGCGCCGTAGACGCAATCGAGGTCGAGGCTCGGCGAGCGGAAGTTCTTCACCATCCCCGGATCGGCCAGCGCAAGGCTGAGCGGCGTCATGTCGAGCGTGATGTCGTGATCGACGAATTGGCCGAGATAGGTGAACCCGGACGGGATCTTCTTGTTGTCGTGCGGATCGGGATTGGGCTGGTCGACCGGCGCCGGATCCTTCATGGCTTTTGCCAGCGTATCAAGGTCGGCATCGCTGGCGGTAAAGGCGGGCAAATTCTTGAACATGAAATCGAAGAAGCCAGCACCCAGCTTTCCGCCGGGCACGATGGCCGCCGCGGCGCCGGCCTTGGCCTTCTTGGCCCCGGGCGCGGCCGCCGTCTTGGCGGCCATCGCGACCTGTTCAATCGCCTTTTCGGCGAACACTTGCCGGCTAACAAAGCCGTGCCCAATCCTCTTTCGAAGGTTTGGTCCTGCCATAGTCTCGTCCCTCCATTTTGAAATTCGACTATCCAAAATATTTGGTCAGATGCACTGCGTGACGAAAATCTATTAGCAGTTACTTTTTGCCGGACGCTGTGAAGCGGTTCACAAAGCCGCCATGCTTCCCACCACGAAGCGTCGCGATGACAAGACAGCGCCAAAATCTTGGTAAACGGGGACTTAACCTTCCCAGGCGACCGGTATCATGCCCAGCCGCTCGTAGAGCCTGACAGCGGCGGCATTCTCCACCGTGTTGGTCTTCAGGTCGACATGAGAGGCGCCCCGGTCGCGGAAGGCGAGGAAGGCGTGCCGCATCAACGCCTCGCCGATGCCCAGGCCGCGTGCCTCGGGATGGACGGCGAGGTCTTTCACGAAGGCCGTTGCCCAGCAAAGTGCGGCAGCCGCCAGCCGCCCCTTGCCGTCGATGACGAGGAAACACAAGGCCGGGTCGAACTCCGCATCATCGGAAATTCGTGGCCACCATTCCTCGAACGGCCCGTCGGCGCCATCATCGAAGACTTCCGTCAGCAGGGCGTGCAGCGGCACCGCATCGGGCGCCGCGAAGCCGCGCATGACAAAGCCTTCGGGCCAGCGCGGTGGCAGCAGCGTGTCGTCGAGGATCTTGCGCAGCCGGATGTCGTCTGGTGCCGGCGGACGCGGTTCAGGCATCGTGCTCAGGCATCGGGCGGCAAGCGCCGCCGCGTGCGGTCGGTGCCGAGGCCGGTCGCCTCGAGCAGGCCCTCGCGCTTGGCGTCGTAATAATAGCCGCTCTGGTAGAGTTGGTCGGCGCGCTTGGCATTGCCGCCCGACACCAGCCAGGCACCGCGCAGATACTTGACCGCGTATTTCAGATTGGTCTCGGCATCGAACAGGCCGGCTGCCGGCCCAAGATAGCCCATGCCGCGCGCCGTGGCGTGCTTGATCTGCATCAGCCCCCAATGGCCGCGATTATAGGCCTTCGGGTTGAAGGTGCTCTCGCGGTTGACGACATGGCGCACCAGGTCGACCGGCACCTGGTAGAGCGCGGAATATTTCTCGATCAGCCGCTCGATCTCGCCGCGGGGGCCTGTCGCGTGCTCGACCGGTGGGCCGGCCGGGGCAAGCAGGGCCGGGTTCTCAGGCACGACATAGGCGACCTGCTGGACGCCGGGCATAGCGGCTGTCTTGACCGTCTGTCCGGTGACCGGCATGGCCATCGCTGCCGTTGCATAAACAGGCGCCGGCTCGACCGAACCGGGGCTGGTCGGAGAGGTTCCGGCCATCACCGCGGGCTGGGCGGCCAGCGGCGTCGGCCCGGCAAAGGCTGCCGGCTGCGCCGGTGGTGGCAAGGGCTCTCCTGGCGTCGCTGCGACAGCATCGCCGGTCAGCGCCGCCGTCTGCACCGGGACCAGGCCGGACGATTCCGGCAGCACCGCTACCGTGTCGGGCAATGCCAGTGTCGGGCTGTCATCCTCGACGGCTGGGGTGGCGGCCGCGGCAAGCGCCGGCGCCACCTTCATCTGCGACGTCGAGGTGCAGCCGCTCAGGCCGGCCGCGGCGATGAGCACGCCGATCGCAGAAAAGATGAATTTTGCTGGCAAGCCGCGCACGGGTCCGGTTCATCGGGTTGTTAAGAAGTCCTTACACCAGCGCTTTTCCTCCGGCAATCCGGGCCAGCAGAAGGTTTTCGGGTGGTCGGAGCGACCGGGAACTGCCATATTGTTCCTGATTTGTACTGAATTCCCTCCCATCCACGGAAGGAGCATGTCATGGGAACCACCTCTCACACCGCCGGCCATGCGGTCTTCGAAACCGTGCTCGGCTTCATGGGCATCGCCTGGAGCGAGGCGGGCCTGATGCGGCTCTGCCTGCCGGAGCGCAACCGCGACACGGTGGAACGCCGGCTGCTGCGCCACCCCGGTGTTGCTGCATCGGGTGAACAGCCACGCTGGGTCGTCGGGCTGATCGCCTCGATCAAGGCCTATGCCACGGGCGAGGACGTCGATTTCTCCGGCGTGCCGGTCGATCTCGCCGGCATCGACGATTTCCGCCTCGCCATCTATGACGCGGCACGAAAACTCGGCTACGGCGAAACCACCACCTATGGCGAATTGGCCAAGCGCGCCGGCCATGCCGGCTTGCCCCGCGAAACCGGGGCGGCGCTTGGCGCCAATCCGGTGCCGCTGGTCATCCCGTGCCACCGCATCCTTGCCGCCGGCGGCAAGATCGGCGGCTTTTCGGCGCCCGGCGGCTCGGCCACCAAGGAAAAGATGCTGGCCATGGAAGGCGTGCGGGTCGGCCCGCCGCCGGTCGCGCAGGCTTCGTTCGGGTTCTGATACAAGCTGCCTTAGTTGTGCTTGAGGATGCGGCGGCGGAAGTGGCGGTCGAAATCCGGCCGCTTGCAGATATAGACCGGGCAGGATTTCGTGTCGGCGCTTGGCACGTAGGCGCGAGCCCTGATCTCACCGATGTCGCAGAAGCGCTCACTCTGCACATAGCGATTGTAGAGCGGCAGGCCCGGCACGCGCGCCGACTGGTAACGCAGGATGACCGCGCCCTGGCGCGCGATCGTCGCCTGCACCTTGCCGCAGCTCATGCGTGTCGGATCATGGCGCGAAGCCGCCTGCGCCCCGGCGGCCACCAGCGTCAGGCAGGCGGCAAGCAGAATCGTTTTCATGGCCCTCTCCGAAACCCGATCGGCGCCCGCCGCATCGGCCCGAAAATCGCAATCGATTTTTCGGGAAAGCACGATGCCCAGCCTCCAAAGGCACGCGATCCAATCGCCACGCTTCCACGCGATTGGGGCGGCCGTTGGGCAATGCCGCAATCACGCCCTTCTCACACAGTCTTGTTTTCGACGCGGAAACAGCCTATATGGCTCCCATTGATATTTCGGCCGATCGATCGGGCCTCGCGATCTTCGCGTTTGCTGACGTCTATCTCCAAAATCTCGATACCACCGGCTGGACCTCGGTCCGGTCAAACTAAAGCAAATGTGAAGGACTATCGAAATGGCAACTGGTACGGTCAAGTGGTTCAACGCCACCAAGGGCTTCGGCTTCATTCAGCCTGACGCGGGCGGCGCGGACGTTTTCGTCCACATCTCCGCTGTCGAGCGCGCTGGACTGTCGACCCTGGTCGAAGGCCAGAAGATCAACTTCGAGATCGAGCAGGACCGCCGCACCGGCAAGTCCGCTGCTGGATCTCTGAGCAAGGCAGCCTGATTTGGCGATAGCGCGCGCCGGACGAAGGTTCGGGGCGCGCGGCAAGTCACGGATGTACTGACGGTCGCGCGAGAAGCGCGCCGGAGCGGAAGGGACCCGACAAGCCGAAGCAGCGGATTGCTGCCGGCCCGGCCCCAACGCTCCCGATCAGGCTACCGGAATGGGAAGGCGGGATTTTATCCCGCCTTTTTATTTGTCTGAATTTCAGACGCCGACAATTGGCGAAACCGGCGGTGCTGCTCCTTCTCCCCGTATATAGTGACGGGGAGAAGAACGCCCTCGCCGAACATTTCGCCAGTCGTCGACGTTGCTTTGCAAAATCGGCAACGCACACCAACAAATCAGGGCAGCCATTCCATCGGCACATGCGCCGGATCCGCCTCCACTCGGGCAAGCCAGGCGGACACTGCCGGATAGGCATCGAGCTGGAAGCCACCCATCTCGGCCGTGTGCGTATAGGCATAGAGCGCAATGTCGGCGACGCTGAACGCGCTGCCCGCGAAGAAGTTGTTTTCCTGCAGATGCCGGTTCATCACGCCGAGCGCCTTGTTGCCGCGCTCCAGCGTCAGCGCCAGCCGCTCCGGCGTCGCATCACTAGCTCTTTCAGGGAAGGTCAGCAGCGCCTTGCGCACGGCGATGTAAGGCTCGTGGCTGTACTGCTCGAAGAACAGCCACTGATAAGCAAGCCCCCGCTGGTAGCGGTCGGCCGGCAGGAAGCGCGTGCCTTCGGCAAGATAAAGCAGGATGGCGTTGGATTCGGCGAGCCGCCTGCCGTCGTCGAGCTCGAGCAGCGGCACCATGGCGTTCGGGTTTTTGGCGACATAGTCGGCCTTGCGGGTGTCGCCGGTGTGCGAACTCACCTCGACATTGGTAAAGGCGATGCCGAGCTTGGCCATCAGCAGGCGTGGCTTGTAGCAATTGCCGCTGTCGATCATTCCGTAGAGTATCATCGCCGCTCCCTCGCGCGTTCAGCCCGCTGCAAGGCTCTATCGCGACGCGGAGGAGATCATCCAGTGATTTGTTTTGGCGTTCCCATCAGCGCCGCTGATGCAACGGCACGACCTTGTTGTCCATGCCGAGCAGCGCCTCGATGGAAAGCGGCTCTTCGTTGAAGATCGTGCCGGCCAGCGCCGGCCGAGCGAGGTGGAATCCCTGCAGCAGGTCGACGCCGCCGTCGAGCGCCACCCGCAGATGCACCGATTGCTCGATCCCTTCGACCAGCACCTTGGCGCCGCGATCGTGCAGCATCGAGACAAGCGGCCGGAAGAAGCGTTCGGCGGCGGCATGGCGGCAGAATTGCGCAAACCATGTACCGTCGATCTTGACGATATCGGGCGAAAGCAGCGCAATCCGCTCCTCCGTCGAGTGCCTGGTGCCGAAATCGTCAATGGCGATGCGGATGCCGTGGCGGCGCATTTCATGGACCAGGCTGACAAGCACCTTGTCATCGGCCGCCTGCTCGGTGATCTCGCAGACCAGCATGCCCGGATGGAGGTCGAAGTCGCCGAGATGCCTGGTCATCAGCCGGATTTCGGCCAGCGCGCGTCCGAGATGGTCATTGACCAGCGGATTGTAGTTGAAGAACAGGTCGAGCCCTTCGACGCCGATGTTGCGGAAGTTCCTCAGATGCAACATCCGGCACATCGTCTCGACGAACAGGCGATCCGCCGCCGCAATGCCATCGAAGAACACCGGCGGGGCAACCGGCCTGCCGGCGCGATGCGGCTCGATCAGCCCTTCGACGGCGACCGCCGTCAGCGTTCCGCTGCGCGGCGTGAAGATCGGCTGATAGGCGCTTCTCAGCCGGAAGGCGCCGTAGACGCCATATTCGATACCGACCTCGTCGGCAAAGATCGCGTCGGCGGCATCGCGCCGCCTGTCCGGCCGCGCGCTCATGGCGCCACCTTGCGCCCAAACACCCTCGCTGGCCGACCCGAGGGCGTCACGGCCGGGCTGGCTGGTGCCTTGGCCCTGCTGTCTGTCGCCTGCGCCTGTACGTCCTTGCCGAAACCACGAAAACTGGTCGGTGCAAGCTCCGGCCGCGCCAACACGAAGCCCTGCACCATCGAAGCGCCGGACTTTTCCGCCAACTCGAGCTGCCAGCCTTCCTCGATGCCTTCGAATACCGTGCGGATGCCTTGCTGTTCGAAGCTCGTCACCATGGCGGTCAACAGCGCAAAGCCGGCGCCGGACTCCATCAACTGCGTGATCCAGTGCGCGTCGAACTTGACGATATCGGGCCTGAGCTCCTTGATGCGGTTGATGTCGGAATCGTCGGCGCCGTAGTCGTCGACCGCGATGCGAAAGCCGTTGGCCCTCAGCGCCTCGACGAAGCTGTAGAGGGTTTCCTGCGATGCCGACTTCTGCTCGGTGACCTCGCAGACGATGCGGCGCGGATCGATGCCTGCCTCGTGCAGCACCAGCCTCATATCGCGCAGCGCCATGTCGGCAATGGCGCGGTCGCTGAACACCGACGGGTCGAAATTGATGAAGATCGATGCCTCTTCCGGCAGGCAGGCACCGGCATTGAGGAGATGCAGTGTCCTGGTCAGCGCCTCGATGTGCAGGCGGTCGGCTGCCGGACAGGTGCTGAAAAAGCCCATCGGCGCCTGCGGCTCGCCGTCACGAAACGGCCGGATAAGTCCCTCGAATGCGACGACCGACAACTTGCCTTCCTTGAAGGCGAAGATCGGCTGGAAGGCGCTCTGCAGCGTATAGATGCCCCAGACACCGCTGGAGGTGCCGTCATCGTGACGGATGATGTGGGCAAGCCCGATGCTACGCGACACGGTTCCTCGCTCCGCAAGACTGGCGGAATATGGGTTGCGATCCTGCCGTCCAAGGTTCTACCGGCCGTTGATGAATTTATTGTTGCCGCGGATTTGAGGTCTGGTTCATCCGACAATGCTTGCGCTTGGCGGCATGATGCGACAAGAGAAGCGCCGCGGCCGCTCCTGGCCGCGCCGATCGTCCCTGGAGATATCTGGTCATGGCCTTTCTTGCCGACGCCCTTTCCCGCGTAAAGCCTTCCGCGACAATCGCGGTGACGCAGAAAGCGCGCGAGCTGAAAAATGCCGGCCGCGACGTGATCGGGCTGGGCGCCGGCGAGCCGGATTTCGATACGCCCGACAACATCAAGAATGCGGCGATCGAGGCGATCCGCCGCGGCGAGACGAAATATCCGCCGGTCTCCGGCATCGCGCCGCTACGCGAGGCGATCGCCAAGAAGTTCAAGCGCGAGAACAATCTCGACTACCGGCCGGAGCAGACCATCGTCGGCACCGGCGGCAAGCAGATCCTGTTCAATGCCTTCATGGCGACGCTGAACCCCGGCGACGAGGTCATCATCCCCCGCCCCTACTGGGTCAGCTACCCCGAAATGGTGGCGATCTGCGGCGGCACGTCGACCTTTGCCGACACCTCGATCGACAACGGCTTCAAGCTGACGGCGGACGTGCTGGAAAAGGCGATCACGCCGAAGACCAAATGGCTCTTGATGAACTCGCCGTCGAACCCGTCGGGCGCCGCCTACACGGAAGCCGAACTGCGCGCTCTGGCCGACGTGTTGTTGAAGCATCCGCATGTCTGGACGCTGACCGACGACATGTACGAGCACCTGACCTATGGCGACTTCGTCTTCAAGACCATCGTCGAGGTCGAGCCGAAGCTCTACGAGCGCACGCTGACCATGAACGGCGTGTCGAAAGCCTATGCCATGACCGGCTGGCGCATCGGCTACGCGGCGGGCCCGGTAGCACTGATCAAGGCGATGGACATGATCCAGGGCCAGCAGACCTCAGGCGCCTGCACCATCGCGCAATGGGCGTCGGTCGAGGCGTTGAACGGCCCGCAGGATTTCATCGCCAAAAACAAGGCGATCTTCCAGGGCCGGCGCGACCTTGTCGTCTCGATGCTCAACCAGGCGCGCGGCATCACATGCCCGTCGCCGGAAGGCGCCTTCTATGTCTATCCGTCCTGTGCGCAGTTGATCGGCAAGACGACGAAGGCCGGCAAGGTGATCGACACCGACGAGACCTTCTGCTCGGAGCTGCTGGACGCCGAGGGCGTGGCGGTGGTGTTCGGCTCGGCCTTCGGCCTCGGCCCGAACTTCCGCATCTCCTACGCCACCTCGGAGGCCCTGCTTGAAGAGGCCTGCACCCGCATCCAGCGTTTCACTGCCTCACTGACCTGATTGGGCATAGTGTTGTTGCCAAGAAAAACCCGGCCGCGGACGGCCGGGTTTTTTGTTTCAAAACAACAAGATATCAATCGCCAACCTGCTCGTCGGTGACCTGTTCCAGCCAGTCCGCATGGACGCCGTCGAGCGCCTCCTGCATGGCGATATGCGTCATCGCCGTTTGCGCGCCGGCGCCATGCCAGTGCTTTTCGCCGGGATCGAACGAGATGACGTCGCCGGCTTTGATCTCCTGGATCGGGCCGCCCCAAGTCTGCGCGCGTCCGGCGCCGGATGTGACATAGAGCGTTTGGCCAAGCGGGTGTGTGTGCCAGAAGGTGCGTGCGCCAGGCTCGAA
This sequence comes from Mesorhizobium sp. CNPSo 4689, assembly GCF_057784325.1. Taxonomy (NCBI): domain Bacteria; kingdom Pseudomonadati; phylum Pseudomonadota; class Alphaproteobacteria; order Hyphomicrobiales; family Phyllobacteriaceae; genus Mesorhizobium; species Mesorhizobium sp. CNPSo 4689. The sequence goes on along the minus strand of NZ_JBWLUZ010000024.1, from coordinate 21,330 downwards.
GCTGACCAGGGTGGCCCTGAGCCGGGCCGGCGCTTCCTTCTGGATGATCGGTGTCTGCAGCACGCGGCCGGTGAAGTATTTGTCCGGAGCGATAATGGTCGGCACGCTGCCGCAGGCAATAATCTTCATGGTACTGATCCTCAAGCTGACGGCGCGGCAATCGTCGATCCGGTGGCGCCGATCATGGAAGCGAGCGGCACTCTCGTCCGATATCGGCTGTTGCGCAACCGCCTCCTCGACACCGTCCAGCAAGCGGCACGCACGGATAATTGCGGCAGCGCTACCCCAGCCGCGGCCAGAACAGGCCGGCTCGCTTGCGATGGGCCGCATAGGCGTCGGCCAGTTCGGTGCGCGAAAACTTCTTCTCTTCGTCCAGAGCCGCGATCACATAGATCACGATTATCCCGGCAACCGGCACCACCGCCAGGATCGACCAGGTGGCGATGCCCCATCCGATCCAGAAGATGATGTAGGATGTGTAGAACGGATGGCGGATATAGCCGAACGGACCGTCGGTCACCAGGCTATGGGGATTGTCCTCGGCAAAGGCAAAGCGCAGCCGCGCCTTGCGCGACGTCGAGATCGCCCACCAGAACAGGGCAGAGCTGACCAACTGGATCGCCAGCCCGGCGATCAACGCTAGCGGCGGCTGCGGCAGGATCCAGAGTATCGCCAGAAAGAACAGTGCCGTCGCGGCCACGACCGCTGAAATCACCCTCGCGCCGGCAGACATTGTCGTCGCCTGGAAATGGGCACGCATCGACCAGAGATACTGGCCGACCGTTGCAATGCTGCTGATCGAGAGAAGAAGATCGAGCCCGCGTTCCATCACCACCCCCCATCGTTAGGATTCGGCCACTATAAACGGTCGCCCCTTATAAATCCTTTCTTAACCAGAAACTTAAAGGCGGTGTAGACCCCGCTGTGCGATGTTGCCGGCCACGCAATCCGGAGGTTCAATCCAGCATGGCCGTTGCCGAGCGCATGATCCGCACATCACAGGCCGATTTGCGCCTCAGCGAATCGTCGGGCCTTGGCATGCCGATCCTGATGATCCATGGCTCGGGCAGCTCGCGCGCCGTGTTCGCCAGGCAGTTCGACAGCCCGCTCGCCGATGCCCACAGGCTGATCGCCTTCGACCTTCCCGGTCATGGCGGATCGTCTGACGCTCACGACCCGGCAACAGCCTACACGATCGCCGGCCTGGCCCGGTCGGCGGGTGAACTCCTCGACCGACTGGCCATCAGGCGTGCCATCGTTTTCGGCTGGTCGCTCGGTGGCCACGTCGCCATGGAGTTCGCGGGTTTCCATCCGGCAATCCGCGGACTGATGCTGACCGGCGCCCCGCCTGTGTCCAAGGGGCTGTTCGGCATGCTGCGCGGCTTCCATGCGCATTGGGACATGCTGCTCGCCTCCAAGAAAATCTACTCGGAGCGCGATGCCGAGCGTTTCGAGGCATTGTGCTTCGGCGACAGCGCCGATCCGTCCTTCCGTCAGACCATACTGCGCACGGACGGCAGGCTGCGCGCCACGGTGACGCGCAGCATGATGAGCGGCGACGGCGCCGACCAGAGGCAGGTGGTCGAGCAGGCCGCATTCCCGGTTGCGATCGTCAACGGTGAAAATGATCCGTTTGTCCGGCTCAGTTACTTCGAGGCGCTGCACTACGGCGCTCTGTGGGAACATTGCCATGTCGTCCCCGGTGTCGGACACGCCCCCTTCTGGGAGCGGCCGGACCTGTTCAATCCGATGCTGTCGCGCTTTGCCGACGCGGTCGAGGCGCAGAGCGCGGATGGCGCCCTGGTGAGGCAGCGCCGAAGCCAGGCCGGTTGAACGGACCGCGTCGGCGACGATGCCAACCCACGATCAGGTCGCCCAGATCTTCGTTTCTGCGCTGGCGCAGATCGCGCGTATCCAGCATGTCACCATCGTTGCCGAAGGCATCGAGACGGAAGAAGAATTCACCCTCGCCAGGGCCGCCGGCAGCAACCGCTTCCAGGGTTACTTCTTCGGCAGGCCGGGACCGCGCGACAAGGCCGGCGCCCTGCTTGCCGCGCGCACCGGATCGCTCGCCCGCACCGCCTGAGACAACCAAGCCGGCGAATTTCCTATTTTCCTTGCCCTCCCCGCGAACCCGTGGGACGATGCTATCGGGCAGGTGGCGAAACGAAAAGAACCCCCGCCCGCGACGGCCGTACAGGCCGGCCGCCGCTCCCAGGGAAACGCCTGAGTGGAGGTCAGCCATGGGTACTCGCGCCGGAGGACGACGCACGGGACCGAAATGCATTGCCATAGTCGGTCCCTTCGCAAGCGGTAAAACGACACTTCTCGAAGCCATACTCGCCCGCACGGGCGCCATTCCCCGCCAGAATCCCGTTTCGTCGGGAAGCACCGTTTCCGATCATTCGCCCGAGGCGCGCGCTCACGCCATGAGCGTCGAGGCGACCTTCGCCACGACCGAATTCATGGGCGAGCAGCTTACCTTCGTCGACTGTCCCGGCTCCATCGAATTCTCTTTCGAGGCCGAGCCTGTGCTCGCCGCCTGCGACGTCGCCGTCGTCGTCGCCGAAGCCGACGAAAAGAAGATTCCCGCCCTGCAGCTCATCATGCGCAAGCTCGACGATCTCGGCGTGCCGCGCATCCTGTTCCTGAACAAGGTCGACAAGGCGATCGCGGGCGTGCGCGACACGCTGAAGATGCTGCAGCCGGCAAGCTCGGTGCCGCTGCTGCTGCGTCAGATTCCGCTGCGCAAGGACAGCGTCGTCATCGGCTCGATCGATCTGGCCTTGGAGCGCGCCTACATCTATCGCGAGTATGCCGAAAGCGAGGTCGCCGACATCCCGGGCGACGACAAGGCGCGTGAGCTTGAGGCGCGCTTCTCCATGCTGGAGACACTCGCCGACCACGACGACCAGCTCATGGAGCAGCTGCTCGAGGAGATCGAACCGCCGAAGGACGAAATCTTCGACGACCTCGCCGCCGACCTGCGTGAAGGCATAGTGACGCCGGTGCTCATCGGCACCGCCGAGAAGGGCAATGGCGTGCTGCGTCTGCTGAAGGCGATCCGTCACGATGCGCCCGACGTCGAGGCGACGCGCAAACGCCTGGGCGCCCCCGACGGCAATCAGACGGTGGTCCAGGTGATGAAGACCATCCATACGGCGCATGGCGGCAAGCTGTCGGTCTCGCGCGTGCTCTCCGGCCAGGTCGCCGACGCCGCCGAACTCTTCCTGTCAGGCGGCGAAACGGCAAAAGTGTCCGGCATCTACAAGATGCTCGGCAAGGACCAGTCCAAGCTCGCCATCGCCAAGGCAGGCGACACCGTCGCGCTCGGCAAGCTCGACACCGTCAAGACCGGCGAAACGCTGAGTTCGGGCAAAGGCGGCATCAAACCGCTGGCCACGCTGGCGCCACCGCAACCGGTCTTCGCTTTCGCGCTGCGGCCGAAGGAACGCAAGGACGAGGTCAAGATGTCGGCGGCCATCCAGCGTCTTGCGGAGGAGGATCCCTCGCTCAGCCTGCGCCACAACCAGGATTCCGCCGAGACCGTGCTGTCGGGGCATGGCGAGATGCATCTGCGTGTCGTGCGCGAGCGCCTCGAAGGCAAGAACCAGATCCCGGTCGAGGGCCACACACCGGCCGTGCCCTACCGCGAGACGATCCGCAAATCGGCGCAGCAGCGTGGACGCCACAAGAAGCAGTCAGGCGGCCACGGCCAGTTCGGCGATGTGGTGATCGAGATCAAGCCGCTGCCGCGCGGCTCGGGTTTCCAGTTCACCGACACCATCACCGGCGGCGTCGTGCCGAAGACCTACATCCAGTCGGTCGAGACGGGCATCCGCGATTATCTGAAGTCCGGCCCGCTCGGCTTCCCGGTGGTCGACGTCGCCGTCAACCTGTCCGACGGCTCCTACCATGCCGTCGATTCCTCGGACATGGCCTTCCAGATGGCCGCCAAGCTGGCGATGAAGGAAGGCATGGCCGCCTGCTCGCCGGTATTGCTCGAGCCGGTGATGAAGGTCGAGATCGTCACGCCGTCCGAAGCGACCTCGAAGATCATTGCTCTCATCCCGCAGCGGCGTGGCCAGATCCTCGGCTATGACGCTCGGCCCGACTGGCCGGGATGGGACGTCGTCGAGGCGACCATGCCGCAGGCGGAGATCGGCGATCTGATCATCGAACTGCGCTCGGCAACGGCGGGCGTGGCCAGCTATCGCGCCGTGTTCGACCATATGGCCGAACTCACCGGACGTCTGGCCGACGAGGCGATGAACACCAGCGGCAAGGCTGCGTGAGAAAGCAAAAACGGCGCCCGGGTTTCCGGACGCCGTCTATTGCGGACCGTCTCCTGGGAGGCAAACGGCAGGTCCGCCGCATCGCTCTGCCGATGGCTGACGGATAAAAATGGTTCGGACGCGGTAGCCGCCTGAGCCCGGTCCGTCCGAGTGATGCCCCCATCTCCCGGACGAGCCAACCGCGTCCTATGATCTGCTTAATCGATGGAGCGCGTCTGCGCCATGTTACCCGAGGTTACATGTCACTGTTACGTGGCAATGCCGATCGACTTTTTTCGAGGTCAGTGGACTTCGGGCAACAAAAAAGCCGGATCAATAAAGATCCGGCTGAATTTGATTGGAAGTGCCTGTTAGGGCTAACCTCCAGAGGGGAACACTCGAGGGCGCTAATGGGAGGAGAACGCGCCCAGGAGATGATCTATATATGTGCTCATCATGCCCAAGAAACAAGCATCTATTTTGCAACACACGCATGCAAAAAGACGCAGGCTGTGGTCCAACCCATTCCCAGGCACGATAGGACCAGGAAAATCGCCGGAAATTGACGAAGGTTTCGCGGCCAAACCCGTTGCGGAACGCCGAACCAGCCCGATTTTGCCACCCAAACGCAGAAACCGCCCGATGATGCGGAATCGGGCAGTGTCCGTTCAATTCTACGGCAGGATTTCGTGATGCGCACAATTCAGGCAATCGCCGGCAGCGCATTGTTCTTCATTGCGGCACCCGGTGTCGTCGCGGGCGTGATGCCATGGGTGCTGACCGATCGCTATCGTTTGCCGCTGTCGACGCTGCCGGGCTTGGTCCCGGCCGGCTGGATCCTGATCCTCGCGGCGGTGGCCCTGCTGCTCCATTCCTTTGCCCGCTTCGCGCTCGAGGGGCTGGGCACACCAGCACCGGTGGCGCCGACTGAAAGACTGGTCGTCGGCGGCATCTACCGCCATGTCCGCAACCCGATGTATGTGGCCGTGCTCTCGATCATCCTCGGCCAGGCGCTGCTGTTTTCGAGCTGGGCCGTCTTCGGCTACGGCATCGTCGCCGCCGCGGCCATGGTCTCGTTCGTCAGGTTCTACGAGGAGCCGACGCTCGCCCGCCGCTATGGCGCGGAATACGAAGCCTATCGCCGGGCCGTCCCCGGCTGGCTGCCTCGCCTGACGCCTTGGCGGGGGTGAGCCGCGTTGTCTCAGGGTATGTCGAGATTCAGGTCAGGCCGGCATCACCTGAATGTAGGCCTACCCCTCAGAAGGACCAACTGCGCGCCTTGGCGATGATGAAATCGCGGAACACATGAAGCTTCGCCTGGTTCTTCATCGCATCCGGATAGGCGAAGTATGTGTCGAAGGACGGCACTTCGGTCTCCGGCAGCAACTGCACCAGGCCTGAGTCCTTGTTGATCACGTAGTCGGGCAGCATGGCGATGCCGGCGCCGCCCTGCACGGCGCGCTTGATCGACAATATGTCGTTGATCTGCAGCGTCGGCACCCTTTGCCCGCCTTCGAAATCGCCGACGGTCTCCAGCCAGTTCAGCTCCGACAGATGCGACGGCACCGGCACGCCGAAGGTGACGATGCGATGCGTCCTCAGTTCGGCAACCGAGGCCGGTTGACCGTGCTTGGCGACATAGGCCGGCGAGGCATAGAGATGGAAATGCACGGTGAACAGCCGGCGCTGGATGAGATCCGGCTGCTGCGGCTGGCGCAGCCGGATGGCGCAATCGGCCTGACGCATGGTGAGGTCGAGTTCCTCATTGGCGAGGATCAGCTGCAGGCTGATCTCGGGATAGAGCTCGATGAACTCCTGCACGCGTTCGGTCAGCCAGCCGGCACCCAGCCCCACCGTGGTCGTGACCCGAAGCACGCCGGACGGCCGGTCCTTGGCTTCGGTCAGCCGCGACTTGATCGTCTCCAGCTTCATCAGCACGTCATGCGCGGTGCGGAACAGCATCTCGCCCTGTTCGGTCAGCACCAGGCCACGGGCGTGACGGTTGAACAGCGGCACGCCGACGTCGTGCTCCAACGCGCTGACCTGCCGCGAGATCGCCGATTGCGACAGGTGCAGTGTCTCGGCGGCATGGGTGAACGACCCCGCCTCCGCCGCAGCGTGAAACACGCGTAGCTTGTCCCAGTCCAGCGCCATGATTCCCCTCGCTCTGTTTTGGCGTCTGAATGAAAAATCAGGCTTTTAAACGACTTTCTCAAGTCGCTACGTTACTCCGCCGCCTCGCGGTGAACCTCGATACCGGCGAGATACTTTTCCGCCTCGAGCGCGGCCATGCAGCCGAGCCCGGCAGCCGTCACCGCCTGGCGGTAGATGTCATCGGTAACGTCGCCCGCCGCGAACACGCCGGGCACGTCGGTGCGGGTCGAGTCCGGTGCCGTCCACAGATAGCCATTGGGCTTCTGCTTCAGCTTGCCGACGAACAGCTCGACCGCCGGCGCATGGCCGATCGCCACGAACACACCATCGACCTTCAGCTGCGTCACCTCGCCGGTTGCGATGTTGCGCAGCTTCAGCCCTTCTACCGAAGGCGGCAGCGGCGCCTTGCCGGGCTGGCCGGTGATCTCGTCGACGATCGTGTCCCAGATGATGCGCACGTTTTCCTTCTTGAACAGCCGCTCGCGCAGGATGCGCTCGGCGCGGAAATCGCCGCGCCGGTGAATGACCGTCACGCTCTTCGCCAGGTTGGAGAGATAGAGCGCCTCCTCGACCGCCGAATTGCCGCCGCCGATCACCGCGACGTCCTTGCCGCGATAGAAGAAGCCGTCGCATGTGGCGCAGGCCGACACGCCGAAGCCCATGAAGGTCTGTTCGGTCGGGATACCCAGCCATTTGGCCTGCGCGCCGGTGGCGATGATCAGCGCATCGGCGGTGTAGGTGGTGCCGGAATCGCCCTTGGCGCGAAACGGCCGCACATTGAGGTCGACCTCGGTGATGATGTCGTTGATGATGTCGGTGCCGACATGCTCGGCCTGCTTCAGCATCTGTTCCATCAGCCACGGGCCCTGGATCGGATCGCCAAAGCCCGGATAGTTTTCGACATCGGTGGTGATCATCAGCTGACCGCCCTGCTGCAGGCCGGCGACCAGCATGGGTTTCAGCATGGCACGGGCGGCATAGATCGCCGCCGTATAGCCGGCGGGTCCGGAACCGATGATGAGAACAGGCGCGTGTTTGGTGGTCATGAAAAGCCTCTGTGGAGGGCAGCCAGGGATTGCGGCATGGAAATCACGCCTGATGTCGCGCGTAATGTAAGTGCTGCCCGTGACGCCAGCAAGGCAAGTTGGCCTTCGTCCCCGGAAAGCTTCGGCGCCGGCATATCCGGCAATATCCGTGTCCGGATCAAAAATCGTCGGCAGAGGGATGGAATGCATCCCGGAGTCTAATTAGAAATCACGAAAGATTCTTGCGCGCGGGGAAAGCCGACAATGCCGCTCAAAGCCGACCTCGACGCCATCGACTGGAAAATCCTGCGCGAACTTCAAAACGACGGACGCATGACCAATGTCGAACTGTCGAGCCGTGTCGGCATTTCGGCTCCGCCCTGCCTGCGCCGCGTCCGGCGGCTGGAAGAAACCGGCATCATCCGTGGCTACCGCGCTTTGCTCAACGCGCCGGCGCTCGGCATGGATGTCGTCGCCTTCTGCCTCATCGGCCTGCATCACCAGGCAGACGCCGAGCTCAAGACCTTCGCCGAGCGCACGCGCGGCTGGCCCATCGTGCGCGACGCCTGGATGGTTTCGGGCGAATCCGATTTCCTGCTGCATTGCGTGGCAAGCGACCTCGGCACGTTCCAGACCTTCGTCATCGAGGAGCTGGCCTCGGCGCCGAATGTCGACACGGTGCGCACGGCGCTCACCATTCGCCGGGTCAAGGATGAGGGCCTGGTGGCGTTTCCGGCCTGATCGATAACCTCGTCCGGTGGTATCCGACAATCTGAAAATCACGGAAAACCAGCAGCGTAGCGCCGGTTCCTGAATTTGCGGGAAGCGCTTCAGAGTGCCTCTATTGCGGCCAGCAATCCGTCCAGATCTTCGCGGTCGCGCAGCGGCGAAACCTTGAACCCTGCCTGCTCGGAGGCATCACCATCGATCAGCCAGCCGCTCGACAGGCCGGCGCGCTGTCCCGCCTCCATGTCCGCCTGTTTGTCGCCGACGATCAGCGAGCGCCGGAGATCGAGTTCGAGACGTTTCGCTGCCTCGAACAGCATGCCCGGATTGGGCTTGCGCATCGGATGGCTGGCGACCGTCAGCAGCCCGGTGCCTGCGTCGTGGTAGGCGCAGGCGAGAACCATGCCGACGAATGCACTCCTGTCCCGCAACAGGTCGAGCACACGGCCATTGACCGCGGCGAACTCATCCCAACCGGAATAACCGCGGGCGATGCCGGACTGGTTGGTTACCACCACCACAGGGATGTTGGCCCGATTGGCGGCCGCAATGGCAGGCGCGATGTTGTCGCGCAGCACGATGTCGGCCGGGTCGTCGGGATAGCCGGTATCGACGTTGATGGTACCGTCGCGGTCGAGGAACAGCGCTGGCCTGTTGGCAGGAAAGACCGTGCCGCCGATCCGCTCGATCCATAGCCCCGGCTCGACGAGCGGGTGCGGCGAAGTCTCGACGGCAGCCTTGTCAGCCATCGCTGAGACGGGCTTCGACGACCGCGCACAGATGGTGGTAGAGGCAAAGATGCCCCTGCTGGATGATCGGCGTCGAGGTCGAGGGCACGTTGAGCAGGATGTCGGTCAGCGGCTTCAGCTTGCCGCCAGTGTCGCCGGTCATGCTGACCACCGTCATGCCCATCTTGCGCGCCTGCTCGGCGGCGGCAAGGATGCTCGGCGAATTGCCGCTGGTCGAGATGGCGAGCAGCACCGCACCGGCCGACCCGTGCGCCTCGACCTGGCGCGAAAACACCGTGTCGAAGCCGTAGTCATTGCCCCAGGCGGTCAGCACCGCCGCGTTGGCCGGCAACGCGATGACATTGTAGGCCTTGCGCTCCTTCAGGAAGCGGCCGACCAGTTCGCCGGCGATATGGATGGCATCGCTGGCCGAGCCGCCATTGCCACAAATCAGCAAGGCCTTGCCTTGCGAAAGCGCTGTGACAACAGCACTCACCGCCCGCTCCATCTCGCCCGTCAGGTCGCGCTCGGCCATCGCCGAGATCGCGGCCGCCGAGCGGACCAGGTAATCGTTCAGTTCGGACATGATACCCTCAGTTTGTGGTAGCGCGCAGTCTGCCGATGGTGCCGGTGGTGCTCTTGCCGGCGACGAGATCGACCAACACCACGCGCCCGCCCGCCTTCTGCACGACGTCGGCGCCAACCACGGTGTCGACCGTGTAGTCGGCGCCCTTGACCAGTATGTCGGGCAGCAAGGCCTCGATCAGCGCCAGCGGCGTGTCCTCCTCGAAAACGACGACAGCATCGACCGAGGCAAGGGCGGCGAGCACGCAGGCGCGGTCGTGCTGGTCGTTGACCGGGCGTCCCGGGCCCTTCAGCCGCCGCACCGAGGCATCGCTGTTGAGACCGAGCACCAGCCGGTCGCACTGGCTGCGCGCCGCATGCAGCAGGCTGACATGGCCGGCATGCAGGATGTCGAAGCAGCCATTGGTGAAACCGACGCTCAGGCCCTCATCCTTCCACGCCGCGACCATGCGTGCGGCCGATGTGGCATCAAGGATGGCATCCTTGTGGGCGGTCGGTCCGTGCGACCGAAACAGCGCGCCGGTGAGTTCCTCGACCGTCAGCCGCGCGGTGCCGCGCTTGCCGACCACCACACCGCCCGCGGCATTGGCGATGGAGGCGGCCATCACACGATCGGCGCCCGCGGCGAGTGCCAGCGCAAACGTCGCAATGACGGTATCGCCGGCGCCCGAAACGTCGAAGACTTCCCGCGCCTGCGTGGCGATGTGGCGGGCATCGTCAGGGCCGATGACACTCATGCCCTTTTCACTGCGAGTCGCCACGACGAAGTCAAAATCGTGTGCGGCGATCAACTCCCGCGCGGCGGTGACGATCTCGTCATCGGCAAACACCGCGTGGCCGACGGCCTCGCCGAGTTCCTTGCGGTTGGGCGTGATCGCGGTCGCGCCGGCATAGCGCGCATAGTCGCGGCCCTTCGGGTCGACCAGAACCGGCTTTCCCGCATCGCGGCAGATCGAGATCAGTTCGCCGGCGACGCCGTCGAGCAGCATGCCCTTGCCATAGTCGGACAGGATGACGATGTCGGCCCGCGCAAGTGCGGCACGGAAATGCCCAACCAGCGTCGCCCGCTCGCTGGCCGCCAGCGGCTTCACTTCCTCCTCGTCGAAGCGCAGCACCTGCTGGTTGAGCGCGCTGAAGCGGCTCTTCGACGAAGTCATGCGGTCGCGGTCCTGCGCTAGGCCGCCGGTATCGGTGCCAAGCTCGCCCAGAATCCGCATCAGATTGTCGCCGGCCACGTCGGTGCCGATAACCGAGACCGGGATCGCTGCGGCACCCAGCGAAACGATGTTGGCGACGACATTGCCCGCACCGCCCATCGCCAGCATCTCGCCGCGCCCGTGCAGCACCGGAATCGGCGCCTCGGGCGAGATGCGCTCGATGACGCCGCTGACGAAACGGTCGAGGATGAAGTCGCCGACCACCAGAACGGTGACGTCACCAAAGCGCGCGATGGCGCGGTGCAGCGGTTCGGGAGAAGGCGGATTGTGCTTGATCATGTTACGGGCAACGCGCGGGAAAAGCCTGTTTTGAAAACGTTCCGGAGTTCGATCGGCAGGGCCGGTCGTTCATGGCGAAGCCGATATACCGCAATTCGAGCCAGCGCAACGGCGGCCGGGTCACGGTCAAGTATGGCTGATGGGTCAACTCTTCTGCAGGGCGACATGCACGCCCAGCCCGACCAGCACGGCGCCGCCCGCCCGCTGCATCATGCGCTGCGCGCGGCCTGAACGCCGCAGCCGCGCAATCATCGCACCGGCCAGGAACACGCACATGATATCGGCAGAGGAAAACATCAAATTGACGATCGTCCCAAGCACGACGAATTGCAGCCACACCGGAAACGCGGCCGAGGCATCGATGAACTGCGGCAGGAACGCCATGAAGAAGATCGCGGTCTTCGGATTGAGCACCTCGACGGTGACGCTCTCGAAGAAGGCGCGGCGTGCCGATTTCCGGTCGATGAGCGGCAACGCCGCATCGCCTTGCGCCCTGGCGCGAAACAGCGAAACGCCGAGCCAGATCAGATAGAGCGCGCCGATGAGCTTGACCGCCATGTAGAGCGGCGGCACGGCGTGGAACAGCACGGACAGGCCGGCAGCAGCGGCAATGACATGCACATAGCCGCCGAGATGGATGCCGAGCGCCGCCGTCAGCCCGGACCAGCGCCCGCGCGCCATGGTCTGCGCCGCGGCATAGAGCATGGCCGGACCGGGGATATAGGCAAAGATCGCCGTGGTGGCGAAAAAGGCGATAAGCAGTTCGGTCGACGGCATTGCCTTGTCCCTCATTATGCGCCGGGCGGCACGAGCCGACTGAAGCGGGAGCTTTGCGGCGCCACTGTGGCGAGCGCTCGTCATGCCTGCCTGCTTTATCGACAGGCCGGCACACCTCCCTTATAAGGCCGGAATCGGCAAGCGAAACCAGGGCCAGCAACATGATCATCGTCACGGGCGCCGCCGGCATGATCGGCTCGAACATCGTCGCCGCGCTCAATGCCGAAGGTCATGACGACATCCTCGTCGTCGACGACCTCACCGACGGCCACAAGATCGCTAACCTCGCCGACTTGCAGATCGCCGACTATCTCGACAAGGACGATTTCCTCGCCCGCCTCGAAGATGGCGGGCTCGGCCGCATCGAGGCCGTCTTCCACCAAGGCGCCTGCTCGACCACCACCGAGTGGAACGGCAAGTTCATGATGGACGTGAACTACGCCTATTCGAAGCGGCTGCTGCATGCGTGCCTGGCGCTGCGCGTCCCCTTCCTCTACGCGTCCTCGGCTTCGGTCTATGGCGGCGGCGCCGAGTTTCGCGAGGAGCCGCAATATGAGCGGCCGCTCAACGTCTACGCCTATTCCAAGAAACTCTTCGACGACTATGTCCGGCGCACCGTCTTCGACACCGATCATTCGCCGGTGGCGGGGCTGCGCTATTTCAACGTCTACGGACCGCGCGAGGCGCACAAGGGCGCCATGGCCTCGGTCGCCTTCCATCTGTTCAATCAGGTCGAGCGGGGACAGAACCCAAAACTGTTCGGCGCCTATGGCGGGTTCGGACCCGGCGAGCAGAGCCGCGACTTCATCCATGTCGGCGATGTCGCCGACGTCAATTTGTGGCTGTGGAAGCGGGGCTCGAGCGGCATCTTCAATTGCGGCACCGGCCGCGCCCAGCCGTTCCGCGCCATTGCCGAAACGGTGATCGACACGCTGGGCAAGGGCGAGATCGAGTTCATCGAATTTCCCGACCATCTCAAGGGCAGCTACCAGAGTTTTACGCAAGCTGATATGTCCCGCTTGCGCGCAGCCGGCTACAATGGCCAATTCCGCACCGTCGAAACCGGCGTCAGAGACTATGTCGAATGGCTGAAAGCCCAACGATCCTCGTGATCGGCCCACGCTGGGTGGGTGATATGGTGATGGCGCAGTGCCTGTTCTCGGCGCTGAAGCAACAATATCCGAACGCCGCCATCGACGTGCTGGCACCGGCCTGGGCAGCACCTTTGGTCAAGCGCATGCCCGAAATCCGCCAGCAGATCGACTTTCCGCTGAAACCCGGCGCGCTCGAATTCCGCATCCGCCGGCGTTTCGGCCGCCTGCTGCGCGGCCGCTACGACATGGCCTATGTCCTGCCGGGCAGCTGGAAATCGGCGCTGATCCCGTTCTTTGCCCGCATCCCGCGCCGCGTCGGCAACCTCAGGGAAATGCGCTACGGCCTGCTCACCGACATCGTGCCGCTGCCCGCCGCGGTGAAGCGGCGTACGGCGCAGGCCTATTTCAGTCTTGCCAGGGGCGGAACGTTCCAGGCGCCCAGGCTCACCGTGGACGCGGGCAACCAGGCGGCCCTGCTCGAACGCTTCGGGCTGAAGGCGGAGAAATTCGTGGCACTGATGCCCGGCGCCGAGTTCGGACCTGCCAAGCGTTGGCCGAGCGAAAGCTATGCCGGCCTCGCCCGCGAGATGATGGCCAAAGGCCTGAAGGTGGCGCTGTTCGGCTCGAAGAACGACGCCGACGTAACTGGCGAAATCGCCGCCTTGGCGCCAGGCGCTGTCGATCTGGCCGGCAAGACGCGGCTGGAGGACGCCATCGACCTGATATCAGCTGCCAAGCTCGCAGTGTCCAACGACAGCGGCCTGATGCATGTCGCCGCCGCCGTCGGCACGCCGGTCGTCGCCATCTATGGCTCGACATCGCCCAAAAATACGCCGCCGCTGGCGGAACGCTCCGAACTGGTCTGGCTCGGCCTGTCGTGCTCGCCCTGCCACCAGAAGATCTGCCCGCTCGGCCATCTCAATTGCCTGAAGACGCTTGAAGTCGGACAGGTTGTCGCGGCGGCTGACCGCTTGCTGGAAATACCGGCCGCCGCATGAAGGTGCTGATCGTCAAGACCTCCTCGATGGGCGATGTCATCCATACGTTTCCGGCCGTCGAGGATGCCCGCCGCCATCGCCCGGACGTGTCATTCGACTGGTGCGTGGAGGAGGCTTTTGCCGGCATTGTTGGCCTGCATCCCGCGATCGGGAAAATCCACACCGTAGCTATCCGGCGCTGGCGCAAGCGGCTCTTCGACAGCGACACTTGGCGCGAGGCCACAAACCTGCGCCGTGCCTTGCGGGCCTGTCGCTACGACCTTGTCATCGACGCACAGGGCTTGCTGAAGTCGGCCCTGGTGGCGAAGCAGGCTGCGGCTCCGATCGCCGGCTTCGACCGCTCGAGCGCACGTGAACCGTCGACTACCTGGTTCTACGACCGCCGCTACGCCGTGCCGCGCGACCTGCACGCTATCGAGCGTACAAGGCGGCTCTTCGGGATGGCGCTCGACTACCAGCCCGATCTTTCCGAACTCGGCTCCGGCATCGTGCCGCCGGCCGACGGCCTGACTGGGGTCAGCGGCAAAACCGCCGTTCTGCTGCACGGCACCAGCCGCGAGGACAAGAAATGGCCGGTGGCGGACTGGATCGAAACCGCCCGGCTGGTGGTCGACAGGCAGATGACGCCGGTCGTCACCTGGTCGAACGAGCCGGAAAAGGTTGTGGCCGAAGCGATCGCCAAGGCTGTTCCGCAGACCGTGCTGGTGCCGAAATCGCCGCTCGCCGTCATTGCGGCGATCATCGGCCGATCGGCCTTCGTCATCGGCGCTGACACCGGCCTTACCCACCTCGCCAGCGCCTTCGGCCTGCCGACGGTCGCGGTGTTCCTGGCCACCGAGCCCGGCCTGACCGGCCCGCGCGGGCCGTACGCATCGACGCTTCTGTCTGCGCCTGGGGACCGTGTTGAGCCGGGAGAGGTGATGGTGGAGGCTGAAAGGCTAATGGAAGGACAGACGCTTGGTCAGACCAGCAAGAATTGATTTTGATCAATTCAATCGGAAAGGTCAGCGCTGCCCCTCATTGCCTTACCGGGCATTTCTCCCCGTAAACGGGGAGAAAGAAGCTGGCCGCAACGCTGGTGATTGGCGAAATCGTCTATGACGGCGTCATTCTCCCCGTTTACGGGGAGAAGATGGCGGCAGCCAGATGAGGGGCGGCGCAACGTATTGATATTGTAGGTTTCTGCCTAAGGGCAGAACGACAGCCAGTGCCTCAAATAAACTGCACCTGGACGATCTCATAACCCCTGGCACCACCTGGTGCATTGACCTCGATGGCGTCGCCGACCTCCTTGCCGATCAGCGCACGGGCGATTGGCGAGGAGATCGAGATGCGGCCCGACTTCACGTCGGCTTCCTGGTCGCCGACGATCTGGTAGGTCTTCTTCTCTTCGGTGTCCTCGTCGACCAGCACCACAGTGGCGCCGAACTTGACCTTGTCGCCGCTGAGCTTGGTGACGTCGATCACCTCGGCCCGCGCAATCAGATCTTCGAGCTCGTTGACGCGACCCTCATTGTGGCTCTGCGACTCTTTCGCAGCATGGTATTCGGCGTTTTCGGAAAGGTCGCCATGCGAGCGCGCTTCGGAGATCGCCTCGATGATGCGCGGCCGCTCTTGCTGCTGGCGCCAGCGCAGTTCTTCCTTCAATGACGCGAACCCCTCGCCTGTCATCGGGACCTTGTTCATGATGCCTGACCTTTCCTGCCGCTACCCCCGCGTTTCGGGGATAGCCTTGTCGATGGGTACAAAAAGAAAACGGTCCGGCAGCCTCGGGCTAACGGAACCGTTTCACCGCAATTTGGCTGAATATAGCAATCTTCACGCGTTTTTCACGCCCAAAAATGGGTTTTTGAAAAATCCCCCGCCGATTCCGAACCTGACGTTGCGGCAGGTGCGCGGGAGGCAACAAAAAACCGGCTGCGATCGCCCGCAGCCGGTCCAATGCTTGGCGGATCGGATCAGCTCCGCATGAAATGATCGATCTGCTGGGCCAGCATGCCGTATTCGCGCGAACCCTTGCCGGTGCGCTTCTCGATCTCGCTGAGTTGCTCGCGGGCGCCGGCGAGATCGCCCATCTGCAGATGTGCCTCGCCGAGATATTCGCGCACCAGCGTATAGTCAGGGTTGATGCGCAGCGCTTCCTCGTAATAGCCGAGGCCGACTGTGATGCGGCCGGAATGGCGATGCGAATAGCCGAGATAGTTGAGGATGCGCGGATCCTGCTTGTTCGCGGCAAGGCTGAGCACGGCGATCGCCTCGTCATAGCGCCCGGCCATCGCCAAATCGTGGCCTGCTTCATAGATGTTGTCGTCGTCCAGTATGCCGTATTTCGGCGTGACACACTTTTTCAGCTTCTTGTCCCAGACCTCACCTTTCCTGCACTTGGGGGTGTCGCCACCACCGCCACCGCCTTCACCAGCCGTGAATGCGGGGGCTGCAAACAGCGGCAGGGCGGCAATAGCCATGACCTGAATCAGCAAACGTCTGCGCATCGAAGCCTCCTTGAGAATGACAATGCGATACTAACGCAGGTGCCTCGTCGTTTCATCCCGGAAAGAAACAGCGGCCGCCAACATTTGCAGTTTGACGCCCGCAAACCGAAGATGACGTGACGAATGCCGTAAATCCGCTATCATCCGGCAAACGGCCAATGGAGCATGCGGAGAAGGCCCGTGCAGCAGCGCCTCGAAAGGGAATGGGAGCTTTCGATCGGCCCGGACACCGTGCGCCTGTTCATACTCAAGGCGAAGGCGCTGAGCGCTGCCGTCAACGAAGACTATGCCGATGGTGCCGAGCATGAGATCGAACTCGACGGCCAGTCGCACGACAACCATCACCATGACGGTCTCGCCGAGGAAAGTTCGGAAAACCTCACCGAGGAGGAATTTCGCGAACTGATCAACGACCTCAATGTCGACGAGGCGGCCGAACTGGTCGCGCTGGCCTGGGTCGGCCGGGGCGACTACGACGCATCGGAATGGGCCGACGCGCTGGCGGCCGCGCGCGAGCGTGCCAACAAGCGCACGGCGAAATATCTGCTCGGCATGCCGCAGCTCGCCGATTGGCTGGAAGAAGGACTGGAAGTGATCGGCGCGTGACATTGCGGTTACCGATCGTGATCGGCCGAATGCGCCTTCCGAGGCAACTTCCGCACGGCCCCGCCGTTTGGGGGCGATGGCGGCGCTGACCTTCCCCGGATTTTACAGATTGGCGCTGCCTTTGGCGGCGGCGATGCTGTTGGCGGGGCCAGTGCTCGCCAAGGCTCCGAAACTTCCTGAATCCGTGCCTGTGCCCGAGCTCAATCAACCGGGACCAACGCCGGAACCCGAGCCGGCGGACGTTCCGGTTCCCGAGCCGCGCCCGACCAACGCGCCGTCCGGCCCGTCCGAACCGCCGGCAACGGCACCCATGCCTGCCGAAAAGCCGACGCAGGCAGAGCCGCCGGCTAGCGCGCCGGGCCCGCCGGAGAAACCGTCGGAGGAAAAAAAGACCCTTCCCGATCCGCGATCGGCCTCAATTCCCGCCGGTGAAATGCCCGAGGAAGAACTGGCCTGCCGGCGACGGCTGAAATCGCTGGGCGTCGACTTCGAGGAACACAAGGCCGAGCACGATCAAGAGATCGGCTGCTCGATCCCCTACCCGATCACGCTGAAGACACTCGGAAAATCCGTCGCGATCACCCCTGCCACCGAGCTGAATTGCGCCATGGCCGAGGCGTCGGCACGCTTTGTCGCCGATGTCGTCCAGCCCGTGGCGAAAGCCGAATTCAGCGCCGACCTGAAGTCGATCGGCCAGGCCTCCGCCTTCGTATGCCGGCCGCGCCATAACGGTGGAAAGCTGTCGGAGCACGCCTTCGGCAACGCGCTCGACATTGCAACCTTCACGCTCTCGGACGGCAAGAAGATCGAGGTCGGCCCGACGCCGCCCGAAAAGGACGCGAAATTCCTGAACGCGGTGCGCAAGGCAGCCTGCGGGCCGTTCAAGACCGTGCTTGGCCCGGGCAGCGACGCCGACCATTCGCTGCACTTTCACTTCGACCTTGAGCCGCGTCGCCACGGCGGCACTTTCTGCCAGTGAGCGAAAGGCGAGGTGTAGAGAGCGGCGCGCCGCAATTTGGCCGCAGCCGTGAACGCCGGCGCTGATTTTTCCTTTACTCTTGGCGACTAGACTTGTGCCATCCGGGGACAGGGATGCCTTTCAATGGCCGGAAGATCTGGCGCCATGTTTGCCATGGCACGGTACAAGAAACATGCGCGCATCGCCGTCGGGCGGCTGGCGACAGTGCTTGCGATTGCGGCGGTGTCGGCCTGCACCACCGGAGATGTCTTCTCGCTCCAGCCCGCCGTCGATGTCGGCAGCCAGACCGCCGCGGTGCCCACCGCCGTCCCGGAATACCAGGGCATGCAGCGTCTCGTTCCCTCCAACCCCTATATGACAGCCGCCTATCCGCGCATGGACGAGCCGATGTCGCCTCTTGAACAAATGCCGGCCAGCGAGATCGACTGTCGCAGCGAGCTGAAGCGCCTCCGCGTCGCCTACACCGATCTGGCGCCGATCCATGAAGGACAATGCGGCATCGACTATCCGGTCAAGGTCTCGGCCATCGGCAGCATCCAGATGAAACCCGCCGCGACGCTGACCTGCGACATGGCCGCCACCTTCGCCGGCTGGACGAAGAACGAACTCGTGCCGTCCGCCCGCTGGCGCTATTTCTCCGGCGTCAAGACCATCCACCAGGGCTCCAGCTATTCCTGCCGCAACATCGCCGGCGAAGGTGTGTTGTCCGAGCACGGCAAGGGCAATGCGCTCGACGTGATGAGCATCGAGCTCAACAATGGCGACGACATCGACGTGCGCAAGCCCGGCCTGTTCGCCTTCCGCACCCGCGGCTTCCTCAACACCGTGCGCGCCGACGGCTGCCAGTATTTCACCACCGTGCTCGGTCCCGGCTACAATTACGACCACCGCAACCATTTCCATTTCGACATCAAGAACCGCAAGAACGGCTACCGCGCCTGCCGCTGAGCCCAGACGGATGACCTCTGCCCAAGGCTGGCAACGCCGCATAGAATGATGCCGTACATGTTCGGCGGTATCGGATGAGCCAACGCACCCTTCGACGACGCGCCGCAATCTGGCTGGCGGCGTTCTGCGCCTTCTATTTGGCGCTCGCCTATTTCGCGGCGCCCGAATTCTGGACGTGGCGGGACCGCGGCTTCCGCACGCAGCGCTTCGAGATGATCACGCACACGCCGCAAGGCATCCCGGGCGACCCGATCAATGTCGGCCTTGTCGGCACCGAAAAGGAGGTCGTCCACGCCTTCGCCGTCGCCGGCTGGGATACGGCAGACGCCGTCACGCTGAAGACGGCGATCGAGATCGGCGAAAGCGTGCTGTTCGGCCGCCCCTACCCTGACGCTCCGGTCAGCCGGTTGCTGTTCGAAGGCCGCGCCCAGGATCTGGCCTTTGAAAAGTCGGTCGGCGACAGCGCCGACCGGCGTCACCACGTCCGCTTCTGGCAGGCCGACGCCCGCGGTGACGATGGGCGGCCGCTCTGGCTCGGATCCGCCAGTTTCGACCGTGGCGTCGGCCTCAGTCACGACACCGGCGCCATTACCCACCATATCGGTCCCGACATCGATGCCGAGCGTAACTTCCTGATCGGCGACCTCCGCGCCGCCCGCATGCTGATCTCGACCAGCGACATACCAGGGATCGGCGCGACGAAGACCGGGCGCAATGGCGGCGGCGATCCCTATTTTACCGACGGCAAGGCAGTGATTGGCATGCTCAGGCAATTGCCTTGAGATCATAGGTCCGGGTTCGGATTGAAATGGTCGTGAGGCGTGATCTTCTAAAAATCATGGCTGACTATTTTCGAAGACCTCGCCGCAATGCTATTGACCGCGCATGCTTTACGTTGAAATCGCCACCGTGGTCGTCCTCATCTGTGTGAACGGCCTTCTGTCGATGTCGGAACTTGCGATCGTCTCGTCACGGCCGGCCCGCCTCAAGACGATGATCGACCGCAACGTCAAGGGTGCCGGCCGCGCGCTGGCGCTTGGCGCCAATCCTGGCAAATTCCTGTCCTCGGTGCAGATCGGCATCACCCTGGTCGGCGTGCTCTCCGGCGCCTTCTCCGGCGCCACGCTCGGCGCGCGGCTGGCGCAGTTCCTCGCATCGACCGGTATTCGTGAAAGCGCCGCTGACCCGCTCGGCGTAGGCATTGTCGTTGCCGCCATCACCTATGGCTCGCTGATCGTCGGCGAGTTGGTGCCCAAGCAGATCGCGCTGCGCGATCCCGAACGCGTTGCCGCGAGGGTCGCGCCGGCGATGACCATCCTTGCCACCGTCGCAGCGCCGCTCGTTTTCCTGCTCGACATTTCCGGTCGCGCGATATTGTGGCTGCTTGGCCAGCGCGGCGAGAGCGAGGAGAAGGTCACCGACGAGGAGATCAAGATGCTGGTCGCCGAGGCCGAGCACCACGGCACCATCGAATCCGACGAGCGGCGCATGATCGCCGGCGTCATGCGGCTCGGCGACCGCGCCGTGCGCGCGGTGATGACGCCACGCACCGAGGTCGACTGGATCAACCTGCAGTCCGACGAGACCACCATACGCAAGCTCTTGATGGAGACCCAGCATTCGCGCCTGCCGGCCGGCGACGGTGGCGTCGACGCCATGATCGGCGTCGTCCAGACCCGCGACGTGCTGGCGGCGATCCTCGGCGGCAGGGCGCTGGAGCCGCGCCGCCATGTGCGCGCCGCCCCCATCGTCCATGACCAGGCCGATGCACTCGACGTGCTGTCGAAACTGAAGGAATCGGATGTCCCGATGGCCCTGGTTCATGACGAGTATGGCCATTTCGAAGGCATCGTCACCCCGGCCGACATTCTAGAAGCCATCACCGGAGTCTTCCGCGCCGACCTCGACGCCGGCGAAGAGGAAAACGCCGTCAAGCGCGAGGACGGCTCATGGCTGCTCGCCGGCTACATGCAGGCCGACGAGATGGCAGACATTCTGGGCATCGACCTGCCGGAAAACCGCGACTACGAGACCGTCGCCGGCTATGTCCTGTCACACATGCACCATTTGCCGGCGACCGGCGAATGCGTCGACGCGCAAGGCTGGCGCTTCGAGGTGGTCGACCTCGACGGCCGCCGCATCGACAAGCTCATCGCCACGCGGCTGGCGAGCGGCCACCGCGAAGTGGTGCGCTGACGGACGCATGTCGGCTTGACCCAACGAAGACATTCACGCCGCAGCTAGAGCCTGGCAGCTTTGCGCCGCATATAGGTCGTAGAGATCGGCTTTGCGGCTTCCCGAAAGCAGATGAGGTGGATGGCTCCCGCTCCCGGCATCACAGTCCACAGTGGGTTTGCTGTCAGGCAACCCGAGCTAAGGAGCCATCCGCCATGCAGATTACCACCGTGGGCCTTGATCTGGCCAAGCGCATTTTTCAAGTTCACGCCG